>JAOZLO010000088.1 GCA_029934775.1 Desulfocapsaceae bacterium | reverse complement strand
TACAAAGATAATCCCGGGGCATGGACCCCTGGCAGATAGATCACAGCTTGAAGGTTATCGTGCAATGCTCCAGACTGCCTATGATCGACTGCGGAAACTGAAAGCGGAGGGGAATAGTGCTGAGGAAGCAGCGGCTTTACAACCCCTGGCAGATCTGGAAACGACCTGGGGTGATGGAATGTTCAATGGTGATCGCTGGATTGAGTTGATTTATTCAGGAGTTTGATATCACTGACCAGCAGATTACAATTTAATTGACGGAGAGGTAACTGTGTTTTTCTGTAAGAGGAATGATCTCTCCGTTAACCTTTACATAGGTCTGTTCGTTCTGGTCAACAAATGTCTGAGTGAGTGTACGACCAACCAACCCTTCAATCTGATTAAGTATAAATCCCTTTCCTACCTGACGAAATTGAAGTTTGTTTTGATTATCCTTCATAACTTTACCACCTTTCTACAGAGTACCTTGATTGTTTTTTGTTTTCCGGTTCACTTGTCGTGAGAAATGCAGTAATCATGCCAGAACTGGCAATTCAGATTATGTATTGTTGACGAAAACGTTATAATTAGATGCTATTTTGTTGAAAATATTACTATTTAACCTGTGATAACCTTACTGTTTTATCTCTGGGATGGCGGGCGCGCTGGACAACTTTTGTTACAGATAGTCGAAAAGCAGGAAAAACGGAAACAATGTTGACGATACATTGTCTGATGACAATATCTGCTATAAAGGTTAATGATAAGTTTTAAAATAAAATGTCATCAGTAAATCTAGTGCCCTGCAAGGGGATATACGTGTCACGGAAGTGTATGTAAAATACTGTTTTTTAACATAAATGCATCAATTTTTTGCTTTTCATGTCAGGGTTTCAGCAGTAAAATATTAATGATTAAACAAGATGAAAGGACAAAGGGAGTCTTTTTTCCTGGAGTAAAGATTACTTGGGGCCAATGGGTAGTATACTCGGTAACCATTTGAAAATTCATTATATTAACAAGTGTTTTAACTCAACGATAACAGAACAGTAAACATTGTTTGCACTTATGTCGAATACTGCTGCTCATCACATAACCACATCAAAATCATACCTCACTCTGTTAAAACAAAAACTTTCCAGATTAGCAGGGACCTGGACCATTGAGGATTACCGCGCCTTTATCACCTTTTACTCTTCTTTTTTGCCTTCTCTGATGAAGGTAGAGCGCTGCACTGTTTTTATTATGGAACTGGAAAGTAAAGAGATCTGTTCCATCTTCGGAACAGGTCTTGAGCATCAAAAAATAAAAGCACCACTCAAAGGAAGTATCGTGGGAAGTGTCATTAACTCCGGCAAAGGACGCCTGATAAATGAACTTCAGGATCATACCGGCTATCACTCGTTTATTGAAGAGCAGACAGGTTTTGCAGGCCGCAACCTGATATGTGCTCCCATAAAGAGTATTACTGGAAGTAGTGTTACCGGGGCAGTGCAGCTTCTCAATAAACTCGACAATCAGCTCTTCACTGAAGATGACTTGGCTCGTCTTGACGAGATCGCTCATTTTTTGTCACTTTCAATCGAGTCTATTGTACTCAACAAGGAGATATTGAGAATTGCTACATCTCTTGGAAAAGAGGCGGAACGTCTTGAAAATGAATCGGTCAGCGGAGTAACCTTTATATCTGAGAGCCCGGCCATGAGAGAAGTGGTGGATCTCGTCCGTATTGTCAGCAGAACTCCCGTCAACGTATTGATTCAGGGTGAAAACGGAACAGGTAAGGAGCTTATCGCCCGCATGATTCACCAATACGGAGACCGCCGGCAGCAAGCATTTCTCCCGGTAAACTGCGCCAGTATCCCCGAGAGTTTAATGGAGAGTCAGTTTTTCGGTCATGAAAAGGGGGCCTTCACGGGCGCTGAATCTGCGAGGAAGGGGTTATTTGAGGAGGCCAGTGGTGGTACTCTGTTTCTCGATGAAATTGGAGAGATGCCCCTGGTGATTCAACCCAAAATTCTCCGGGCCATACAGGAGGAAGAGGGACATCGGGTAGGGAGCAATGTCTTATTCAAGTATGATCTACGGCTTATCAGCGCTAGTAATCGTGATTTGGCTGAAGAAATGAATCAGGGACGCTTCAGGGAGGACCTTTTTTTCCGTCTGTTTTCAGTGGAAATTATCTTGCCGCCTCTGCGTGATCGAAAGGAGGATATTCTGCCGCTCTCGCTATATTTTTTGAAGCTGACCAATGAGCGCTTCGGTAAAGACATTCCAGGATTTTCACCTGAGGTCTTGAGCTTGTTTGAGATGTATGGGTGGCCGGGAAACGTCAGACAACTCCAGAAAGAAATTGAACGGCTGGTCGCCTTGACAGGTGAGGGACTGCTCATTCAACCGGACCAGCTTTCCAGAGACCTTCAGAACGTATACTCGACACAAAAAAAGTATGACTATACTGAGACCAGTGATGGTTATCTTGCCCTTCCTGAGCAGACCAGGCAGTTGGAAATTATCCTGATTAAAAAAGCCATGCGGCGTACTGGGGGGAATAAGACTCAAGCCGCAAAACTTCTCGCTATTACCCGTCAGGGACTGGATAAAAAAATTAAAAGATATAACCTGGTATTCTGAATACTGCCATTCAACCAGGCAAGTAAGGAGGTAAAAACATGCTATACAGAACAATACCGAAGAATGGAGATAGATTGTCGATATTGGGTTTTGGATGTATGCGGCTGCCCATTTCAAAGGATCGAACTATTGACGAAGAGAGAGCAATCCGCCAGATTCGCCATGCTGTGGATAACGGGGTGAACTATCTGGACACGGCATGGCCTTATCATGGGGGGAAGAGTGAGGGGTTTCTCGGACGGGCTCTGGAAGACGGATATCGAGAGAAGGTCAGGATTGCCACAAAACTTCCTTCTTGGATGATTAAAAGTCGAAGTGATATGGACAATTATCTCGATCGGCAGCTAGACAGGTTGAAGACGGATCGTATTGATTATTACCTGCTCCATGCGCTTGATGGAACGTCCTGGGATCGTTTAAAAGAACTCGGGGTCATCGATTTTCTCAGCAAGGCTCTTGGGGATGGCCGTATTGTTAATTCAGGTTTCTCTTTTCATGGTCCGGTCGAAGATTTTAAGCGGATTGTCGATGAATACCCCTGGGTGGTCTCTCAGATTCAGTACAATTTCCTTGATCAGGAATACCAGGCAGGAACAGAGGGCTTGAAGTATGCAGCGTCTAGAAATATCGGAGTGGTGGTTATGGAGCCGCTCCGCGGAGGGAACATCGGCCTGCCTGTGCCACCACCTGCGGTTAAAGAGATCTGGAATACGGCAGAAAAAAAGCGTACCTCTGTGGAATGGGCATTGCGTTGGGTATGGAATCACCCGGAGGTTACATTAGTGCTTTCAGGAATGAACGAGGAGGCCCATATTGAAGAAAACCTTACTATTGCAGATGGGGCGAGACCAGGTTCTCTATCGGACGCAGATCTTGAGGTCGTGGAACGAGCTGCCCTGAAGTATCAGGAACTGATGAAAGTGAACTGCACGGGGTGTGGGTATTGCCTGCCCTGTCCCGAAGGTGTAAAGATCCCCAAAATTTTTGAAGTATTCAATAAAATGCATATGTTTGGTGACATAGAGGGGGCAAAACTCTCTTATGCTTTGGGGATGAGCGGAGCATTGATCGCTGGTGAGCCAGGATTTGCATCCCAGTGTGTGGAGTGCGGTGAATGCGTGGAAAAATGTCCACAACAGCTCCAAATACCGGATTTACTGGCGAGTATTGTTGATGAACTGGAGGGGCCTGATTTACAGGAAAGAATAGTCAAGGCGAAGCGGATGTTCAAGGTTGAGTAAGCCCAACTGTTGACGGGGCTTCAACAGAGAGCTATTGTCAGACGTCCGCGGGGAGCTGTCTGACAATGTCGTTTCGCCCAATCTCTCTGTCATTGTCAGAAAACAGTACGTGTGAGTTTTTGTTCAGATACTAACGGCAACTGCCGTATACCTGCATTGAATCGGCTTTAAATCTGTAAGTCTTACCATCTTTTTCACATACGATATCACCTCTTGGTTCCTCACGCATGTTCCAATAGCTCAACCGTCCATCGTCCTTGCCATGATATGGAATGCTTACAGACCCAACAGAGCAGGAGTCAAACATTATATTCTGTCCCGGACACAGTACCAGTGATTTGCCGCCATCGCTCGAACCAGTAGAGGTGTGGTGAAATTCGGTTTCATATTTGCTGACTTCCGGTTCCACTTCTACCTCTGGCTCAGGTTCCGTCTGTACTACTGGCTCCGGTTCCGTCTGCACTTCTGGCTCTACTACTGCAACCTCTTTTATGGGAGCAGGAGCATCGTCTCCTGAACCACTGACAGAATCGACTAAATCGTCCCATTGTTCACTGCAACCACTGAGTAACAGGATAAGTGCCGGCAGCAAAAAAAGTCTGGATATTTTTTTCATGAATCAACCTCGAAAGAAAAATTATAGTATCAGTAAATTACTGTTGTTTGTTTTGTATTGTAAATATTTATGTAACTGTTCAATATCTTGATGTATCGGAAAAACAAAGTTTTTCCATCAGCAAAAGCCAGACTTTAGGTTGTTAGCCTTAAGCCTGTCCGAAGGGCATTATGTCGCACAGCGTCAGTTATGGATCATAAAATGTTGTATCGTTATCCTGGCACCATCGAGATATATTTCGGCATCCCATCTGCCGTGGATATCTCCCTTGTAGTCGTTACCTGTCAACATCTCAGTAAATAGTCCATTTCGAATAAGTTTTAACCAGAAATAGGAGCGATGTTTCGGCGACTGCCTGGTCAGTGAGATACTATGTCTGGAGGAATTAACGAGTTGGCCGTTGGGAGATTTCCACAGGGCCAGCAGATTATGCTCCCCGGCCTTCAGCTGGTTAAATTCCATGACCAGAAACATTTTTTCAGAAGGATCAAACAAATATTGTTCATCGAGAAACGCTCTGTCGCCGTACATTTTAACCTGTAATGAATGAGCCTGATCCAGCTCCAGGCTCTGTCCAGTCTGGTCATTATCAGCTACTAAAGAAGGAGTTGAAACGGGGAGAGGGGCAGTACTGTTTACAAAAGATTCCTCTATGACACTCAGCGAGTTAATTCTGATGGTCGATGCCTCTCTGCTCTGTTCGATCTTGTCATATGCCCGGAAATAGGGCATCAGGAAGTAACTAATCAAGAAGAAAAGAGTAATTGGCAAGAGGATTGCGACTGATCGTTGTCCGGATATCATCGATATAGGTGATAACTCGTTGTTTAATTGATCAACAATCTGAGTGAAAAAAGACAAGAAGTTCTGGATTATTTTGATCTGTTGTCATCTTTGTTAACGCTACAGCCTGAGGCATGAATATTTTCATTACAAATGAATTGCGGTTCATTAAACCATAGTTGTTTGATTTTTCATACTAATTTTGAACAAAATTAAAGAAAATCAATTGAAAAACCAGTGGTAAGGAGAAAAAGTCTGCTTCTTTGATGCAGTAGATGTACAAGAAGAGTATATTTCGCCGTGGTTCGGGATAGTTTTGACAAGTGATACGGATTTAATAAACCGGGAATAAGAAGATATGATGTTTTCTGCCATAGCCTCAATTTTGACACCTGTATTTGTCTGTGTCTGCATTGGGTTTTGCTGGGTAAGAGGTGGTAAATCCTATGATACTGAACTTATAACCTCTCTTGTCACTTATTTCGGTACTCCCTGTCTGCTCTTTTATTCTTTGTCCGCTGTACAACTGGCTTCTGACACCTTGCTGAGCATGGTACTTGCCGCAATTTTTGCCAATGTAGCTTTCATTATCATTGGTGCGTTGGTTTTGGCCGTTTTCAGTCTGCCGCAGCGTGTCTACCTGCAGGCTTTGAGTTTTCCTAATGTAGGTAACGTTGGTTTACCTTTATGTTATCTCGCTTTTGACGAAGAGGGACTGGCCCTTGCGGTAACTTTTTTTGCTATTTATGTTGTTTTTCAGATGACGGTGGGGGCCGCCTTTGTTGCAGGGAGTTTTTCACCTAAGGCTCTTGTTAAAATGCCCATTATTCCGGCAACAATTCTGGCAGCCTTCTTCCTGTTCACCGGAACCCGGGTTCCGGAGTGGTTGTATAATACCACAAAATTGATCGGGGATTTGACCATTCCACTGATGTTGTTTACTCTTGGTGTGTCGCTGTCACGATTGAAAATCCAGCGACTGAAGAAACCTGTCTTTCTGTCTCTTTTACGCCTGGGTATGGGATTTGGTGTTGGAGTTGCACTGGTCTCCTTGATGAATCTCTCTGGTCCGGCCGCAGGTGTGGTGATTTTACAATGTTCAATGCCCGCAGCGGTTTTCTGCTATCTTTTTGCCCAGGTTTATGATCAACGGCCTGAGGAAGTTGCAGGAATTGTCGTTGTTTCGACCTTGCTTGGATTTACGGCCCTGCCTGCGCTCTTATGGTATATTCTTTAATGCTAACTACTCATGGGGTGAACTTCTGAACTTCGCTAACCTCCGTACTTGTAACTGTTTACAGGGCACCGGCCTGCCTGTAGGTACATACTATGAGTAATATTATGGAATCATATGTAACAGCAGCATTTTTCCTCTATGTTCCGGATACACAGGAGTTGATTGACCAGGTTGTCAGCAACCCCTTTAACAGCCGGATAACTCCCGTTCTTTTACGGGATTTTCTGGACAGGCCCGAACAATACCTGCAGCAGTGCAGCCATGTTGTAGTAGCAGCTCCGATGGATATGATAAAATCGGTTATGGCACTGAATATGGGATATGATTTTACTATTGGTCTGCTTCCCACACAGGACCAGAGAAACCTCAGTAACTGTTACGAATTACCAAAAAAAACAGAAGATGCTCTTGCAATTGCGTTGAGGAAAGATGCACAGGTGATGGATGTTATTCTCTGCAATAGACATATCCTGATTTTTAAAGCGGCAATTGGCAGACTGCCGCTCATTGATCCCCCAGGTGACATCAGTCCAATATTGGCAATAATAAAAGCGCCCCTACGTTTCTGGCGTATGAGACTTCTTTCCTTCCAGTTTACCATAGGAAGCGGCAAAGTGATCAAAACCGCAGCCAGCGGCTGTATGATAGTTCAGCATCATAAACGAACCCTGGCTTCCCAGCTCATTTCCCATGATAGTTCTCTCACAGATGGAATGATATCCATGGTGATTACCGCGCCTACTTCCATCATCGACTATTTCAGCTTTTTATATCAGACCTTTCGCTGTCGTGGGCAGCGTCAACGGATTCCCAGTACCATCGGATATATCAAGAGTTCTACAATAACAATTGAGACAGAAGAGGTCTTCGAGGTTGCGATTGATGGAGAGAAGATAACTCAGACACCACTGCACTGTGAAACAATTCCCTGTGCAGTGCGTATTAACGTGGGGGAAGGGTTACGGGAATCAGCTGAAAAGAGGAGCAAGATTCATGAACGAATTGAGGTTAATAACCTCCCGGCAGATAAAGAGCTGGCAAAGGCCATAAAAAAAAGGATCCCATTTTTTTCCTATGCCTCTGAAGAGCGTTTTCGTGACCTGTTTATTTCTCTGCGGGAAGATGCCAGAATCCAGCCCACCTACCTGGTGTTGATGGTACTCAGTACTGCGCTTGCCGCCATTGGACTGTATCAATCCAGTTCTGCAGTAGTCATTGGTGCCATGCTCCTTGCTCCTTTGATGGCACCCATTGTGTCGCTCGCCATGGGAATTCTGCGTCAAGACAAAAAACTTTCCAAGCATTCAGTGTTGTCCATTACAGCGGGTATTATAATCGCACTTACTGCTGCCGCCCTCATATCGTTTTTATTTCCACATAAACCCATAACCATGGAGATGCAGGCCCGTCTCAATCCCAGCCTCCTTGATCTTGGAGTAGCTATTGTTGCCGGAGTGGCAGGCGCCTATACAAAATCGAATAAAAAAATTCTTCAGAGCCTGGCCGGAGTGTCCATTGCTGTGGCCCTGGTACCTCCTCTGGCCGTTGCAGGAATAGGGCTTGGTATGGGTGACCTTCCTTTTTTTGGTCAGGCATTCCTGCTGTTTTCCACGAACCTTATCGGCATAACTCTGGCAGCTATTTTTACCTTTCGACTCCTTGGATATTCTCCGGTGGTACAGGGTAAACTGGGCACTGTTTTTGTGTTGCTGCTCTTAATTGGTATAAGTATCCCTCTTTATCTTTCGTATAATGAGCTCGTTGAAAATACAGTACTTGAAAAAAACTGGCAGCAAGAACGTTTTCTGGTGAATGACAAATATCTTATAGTTCAAAGGGCAGATATCGTGCGTCAGAGGAATGAAAAACAGCTTATTGTAAGGGTTCTTGTCCGGGAACCGTTGACCAGGAAAGATTTGAACCAGTTGAGAGAAAAAATTCATTCCAACTTTGCTGACAGACTTGCGATCAGAATGCAGGTTATATACATCCCCTGAGAATCCATATTTTCATTTTACGAGACTATCATGAGTAAGATATTGAAATTGTTGTTTATTCTTCTGTGTGCTGCATTCCTGTTTGGTTGCAGTGAAGAACGGGACAAGATAGTAGCAAGTGGCAACAGTGTTAAAATCGGTTTTATCGGACCACTGAGCGGGCCGGAAAAAGTGTTGGGAACACACAGTCTGGAGGGGATACGGACAGTATTGCATATGCATCCCTATCTGAATAATGGAGATACTATTGAGTTACTTGTCGAGGATGATAAAAACGAACCGGAGCTGGCTGTCAAGGCTTTTGAAAAGCTGGTTGAAACAGATAAGGCTGTGGCAGTTATCGTTGCCTCAAGCAGTGCATCAGCCTTGGCCGTCAATGATATGGCTGATACGTATCAGACACCGGCGGTGATCCTTCTCGCCACCCATCCTGAAATAAGTAAAGATACTGAATTTGTCAGCCAGATCTGTTTTGACAATAGTTTTCAGGCTACAGTTGCAGCTCTCTTTGTTCGTGATGAACTGCTCTTTGACAGGGTTGCGGTTTTCAAAAACCCAACCAGCTATCATTCCAGTTCTCTCTCAGAAGCATTTATACGGAAATTTCGCTCCATCGAAGGTCAGATTACCGATGTGATACCGGTATCCCCAACGGCAACGGATTATGGAGCAATATTGTCCCATCTTCGTGATGAAGATGTTGAGTTACTGTATTTGCCTGTAACTGTTGAAAATGTTATTGAAATATC
>JAOZLO010000536.1 GCA_029934775.1 Desulfocapsaceae bacterium | reverse complement strand
ATGAAAAAAAACAGAATATTTAGTTTTCTGTATCAATGTAATGAGTTCATCCATCCCCAGAGCCTGCCGGACAAAAATTATATGAAAATCGCTTACTATATGCCCTTTAAACCAATGGGCCACCAAAACCCTTCCGGAGATCTGGTTACCGGAACTGAGCTCTACAACCACTTAGCTGACCAAAATCATTCAATCGAACTCGCCAGCAAACTCCGCTGCCGCTGGATCTACTACCGCCCCCTGATCTGGTTTCAGTTTCTCACAGAAAAGAAACGAATCATACAAAAATACCATAACAAGATACCGGACATATGGCTGAGCTACCATTCTTATTATAAAGCGCCCGATCTGCTCGGTGCATATTGCTCCAAAAAACTTGACATTCCCTATGTTATCTTCCAGGGTATCTATTCGACAAAACGTCGAAAAAATTTTATAAGCCTGCCCGGATTCATCCTTAACAAAAAAGTTCTTTTATCTGCTAATCATATCTTCACCAATAAAAAAAGAGACCATAAAAATCTCAGGAGGCTCCTTCCTGAAGATCGCCTGACCTATATTGCGCCCGGAATCAATCCTGGCTGTTTTGTCTTTTCCTCAGATTCAAGAAACTCCTTACGGACAAGGTGGAACCCGGAAGGAAGAACAGTCATCCTGACTGCCGCCATGTTTCGTCCGGGAGTTAAAACCGAAGGAATAAGCCAGGTCATCGAGTCCTGTGCTCAACTTGCTGCCAGTGGTAGAGATATCAGTCTCTGGATTGCCGGAGACGGGGTGTGTCGCAATGAATTGAAAAAAAAAGCAGCCGAACTTCTTCCCGGTAAGGTTCTCTTTTTAGGGAAAATAACCCGAGATGAGATGCAATGTTACTACAGTGGTGCTGACATTTTTGCCTTTCCCGGTATAGAGGAATCTCTCGGGATGGTCTACCTGGAAGCACAATCCTGCAATCTTCCTGTTGTGGCCTGCGGGGACTGGGGAGGAGGAGAAGCTGTCATTCACAACACAACAGGTCTGCTCTCTTCTGCTGCAAAACAATCCGACTTTACCGCAAACATGGATCGTCTGCTTATGGATCCTGGACTGAGAAACTACCTTGGACAAAATGGAGGCCATCATATCCGCTCACATCATGATTTGAGCCAGAACTACTCCCTTTTGGAAGAAAAATTACGCCTTCTGGCAGGAAATAAGTGAACAGGCTCCAGGGCTCAATTCAAACCTCATCATCTATAATTTCAATTTCCACACGACGATTTTTCAACCTTCCAGCAGGTGTGTCATTGGTGGCTACCGGATCCTGAATGCCCATTCCTATAACTTCAATTTGCGTATCCATAACACCATGTTTTCTCAACAATTGCCTAACATTTTCCGCCCGCTCTCTGGACAATTGAATATTCGCCTGGGAATTATTTTTTGAGGAAACAAAGCCCTTAACCACTATTAGTGTATCTGGATATTGCAGTAAAATTTCAACAAATTCAGAAAAAATCCTGACCGCCGCAACAGTTAACTTGACTGTACCGGGTTGCAGTCCGAGAATAATTTTCCCGGTTTTCAACATTTTTTTCTCTCTCCCAGCCTCTCCAGAGACCGATTCTGTCTCAATTATCTCAGGTGAAAACTGGACTGCAGCAACCCCAACATCCTGTGAAGCAACCGTATCAGCAACTTCGACTGCAACCGGGATCTCTTTTTTCAGAGAAAAAAAATAGCCCGCCAGGCCAATACACACCAGAACGGATATTGCGCAAAAAACCGGGACCATTCTTTTTGTCTTCCGAACGGCCAAGCCAGCAGTAATAGTCTGACACTCAATATCCCTGGGAGCACATTTGTCCAAAACATTTTCAACTTCTTTTTTTTCTACCGGAGGTGAATTTAAATCACTTAAGCCAGACGGTACAGCCAGCTTCTGTTTCTGAACACATTCCAATATTAAATTGTGATCCAGGATATTTTTACCCCGCAGAAAACCAGCCTGAAGAGCCTCTTCACAAATCATGTTTATGGCTCGTGGCACTCCCCGGGAATACTGATGAATCAGCCGAAATGCCCTGGCAGTAAAAATCTTCTCCGTCCCTCCTGAAATCTTCAGTCTATGCCTGATATAATTCACCGTTTCGCCGGGTTCAAAAGGTACGATCTTCGCCTGGAGTCCAAGGCACAGCCGGACTGCTTTATTCTCTGGCTTAATCAACAGATCATTAAATTCCGGCCGACCAACAAAAAATATATCTATGAGTTTCGCATCATCTTTCTCAATAGCAGAGAGCGTCTCCAGTCCTTTAAATATATCCTGAGTCAAGAGATGGCAGCTATCTATAAACAACACCACTTTTTTGTCAGCATCATAAGTCTTCTGCAGAAAATGGGTAAATTGAATCAGAAATTGTATTTTGGAGGTGAACTGCTCGTCCAGGCCAAAACCCTTTCCAATCTTGTTGTAAAAATCTATTAATTTCGGGCTGAGGCCCGGGTCAGAAATTACTGCCCATACTACATCACTCTTCAGTTCCTGTGTCAAACTACTCATCAGGATGGTTTTTCCCATTCCGGCATCACCGGTTAAAAGGACAAAACCCATACTGTCAAGTATACCGTATCGTAAAACAGAAAGTGATTCCTTATGCTTCTCTCCCAACCACAAAAACAATGGATCTGGATAAGATTCAAACGGTTTACTCTCTAGATGATACAGTGATTTATACATTTTAAGTAACTACTCATGAGGGAAGCACCTGAACTTCACTAACCTCCGTACTTGTAACTGTTTACAGGGTGCCGTAGATTTTTGCAGGC
>JAOZLO010000535.1 GCA_029934775.1 Desulfocapsaceae bacterium | reverse complement strand
CTCGCCATACCACGGAATTTGCAACCACCTGTGTTACGAGGCATGCAACGCAACAGCTGCTCAGGCCAATGAGTACTGAAGAATCTGCTACGACGATCAAAACATTTGCTCCAATGTTTTCAAATCATCATTTAAGTCACTGGCGTTGTAATTTCTTTCTATCCCTTCTTTACCAAGCAGCTCATAGAAATCCCAGTATGTCATGTTCGCTAACGCCCTGGCTTTTCCAAAATTCAGTAGTTTTTTACGGTATAGACGCAGCGCCAACTCAATATGCAACCTTACTGCTATCTCTTCTTCGGGTAACTTGATTGTTTGAACAAGGCTGTCTGGGATATTCATGGTTATTTGCATATTATTTCCCTCCTTTTGCGTTTGAGAATACCAAATGGGGTCGTTATGTTGTGAGTTCAGTAATGTGACGAGTTTTCATCAAAATCAAGGAACCAGATTCTCTGATTTCAATCTTTTTAAAGGCTTTTAAATTTCAATTTTCTTTGGTGTTTTTTACTACGTACTCTACAGAAACACTTCTGTGAAGAGTTTGCAATCCTTGAGAGATGATTGTCGAACTTCTATTGCAAATAAAATGTAAATATAGCCAGAAATGTTTTTTGCTTTGTCGAAGTTGTCACCGGGGACAATGCTACTGCTGCGGCAGATGCCGCTTTATAGCACAGCGGGAAGCTCGAAGACGTGCCCAACAACGATACCGACAAACGGAAAAAGGTCGCAAAGCCCACAGTGAAGCCGCGAACGACGTAGGCGATTATCTACCCTGAATAGTGGTCATTTTTGCATCAATAATGCATTTTTCAAGGTCAAAAATGATAATATTGAGAAAAATACGCAGAATCAATAGAGTCAGATACCATTTTGTTAGGGTCTGTATTGTAGAATTCAGTTGACTGCCAAAAGGAGGTGTGTAACAATACACATATGGACAGCCGTAGAATCATAAAATTTATCAAAAAAGCTGGTTGGGTCCATATTAGAACCACCGGTGATCATTGGCATTTCCACCACCCTTCCAAGAGTGGAATCGTAACTGTTCCCCATCCTAACAAAGATGTGCCAATTGGTACCTTAAAAAGTATTGAAAAACAATCAGGAAAAAAATAAGACAAGAGGTTCTATATGTCTAGTTATATCGCTGCAGTACATAAAGACCCCTCAAGTGAATATGGTGTATCTTTCCCCGATTTCCCAGGTTGCATTACTGCAGGCAAATCAATTGATAAGGTAAAAGATATATCACTTGAAGCTTTAAAGGGTCACATACAAACTATGAAAGAATTCGGCGAGAAAATCCCAAGCCCTTCTAAATTAGACGATATTGTTGCTGATCCAGATTTTTTTGATACAGTAGCTTTTCTTGTAATATCTCTTCCTGACATCAAAACAAAAACAATCCGTGTCAATATCACTCTCCCAGAAGACATATTGCATAAGATAGATGTCACTGCCAAAAAGCGGGGTATGTCAAGATCATCATTCTTGTCGCACGCCGCACAGAGTTCAATGTGACTATCAAGACAAAAATAAACGCTTTGTTTTGCTACCGGGTAATGGTATCGAGAAGGGGGAGCCAAAGGGGTCAGACACCTTTTACGCTGCCGATAGACGAAACATAAGCCCGGGTGCTGAGAGTATCTTCGGGTATATCTCCAGATTGCCTTAAAAGTCAGCTTTTCAATACATTAAAACTATCTGATTGGAGTAAATTCAGGTCAGATGTTATGAATATGACCGGCCAGATCAGGCAGGTGTCAACAAATCAATTTCGGTGTGGATTTTCCGGCAGGAGACAAAAACTTTCTCATTGAGGTCAAGTTTGATCAGGCCGGCACCACGGAGGAGCATGATATCGGAATGAACATTTTTGTAATTGCAGCGCAGAATTTTACTTAAAGCACGAATACTGGATGGACCTGATCGAAGCAGCGTAGAGAGCAGAACCAGGCATCAATAAATGCCTGGTTCATCCCTGATCAGAGCCTATATGAGTGTCAATATGATCACTTCTGCTCATCATTTCCCCTCTTTATCACGCCCCCCCGATGTATGGCCGGTTTTTATAGTCTACCAAAGATCAGACCTCACAAAAATCCTTTTGATCGTATAATCGTATGGTACTGCATGTGTAATAACTACACATTAGTCAGCCAGGATTGCCAGTTCGGTGCATACAAATCATTGGGTTTAAAAGTTCTATAAAAACAGAAAGAAAATTCAGGTCGCGGGGTTGTGATATGGCATTTCAAAATGGGTTAACGACAGGGACACCTGTCTGCTTAAAATGTTTTTCATTTCTGGTGACAACAGATAGGCCGTGTTCCAGGGCTGTTGCCGCTATGAGGATATCTACACCGGAATTGCCAATTGTTGCGCTTAACTCACCCCAACGCCGTGCTATTTTGACACTGATCGGTATAATTCGGTCAGCATAGTTAAGCAAAATTCCATCAAGCCACTTTGTTAATTGCAAAGAGAATTCCGGATTAATCTGCTGCTGCTGTTTAATGCCTCGCTCAATCTCACC
The DNA here is from genome assembly GCA_029934775.1 of Desulfocapsaceae bacterium. GTDB lineage: Bacteria > Desulfobacterota > Desulfobulbia > Desulfobulbales > Desulfocapsaceae > Desulfomarina. The sequence goes on along the minus strand of JAOZLO010000535.1, from coordinate 265 downwards.
GATTGTAACAACGCTCAGAAAAATGTCTACACCTCGGGTGGAGCTGAACCATCTTACAACGTTCTCTGATCGTTTTTGCTTCCTCAATTCGGAAAGCACCACTGTATCGATGAGGTAACTCATATTTCCAGTTCTCTCAGATCAGGCTCCATTCTTTCAAGTTCAATATCGGATTGGGGAATAGAAAGAAGATATTCACCAAAGCCCGGTTGTTCTTTACGTGTTGCGGAAACATACGCTTGATATTCTTCTACTGATACGACTA
>JAOZLO010000534.1 GCA_029934775.1 Desulfocapsaceae bacterium | reverse complement strand
CAGTCAGGACCACATCATAAACATGACTGCTCAGTAATTTTTCTGCCATGTAGCCATCTTCTGCTACTTGAACTTTGTAATTTTCTTTCATTAACCGGCGCTCCAGCAGGAGCCGAACAACAGGATCATCATCGACGACGAGAATGGATAGATTTTTCATAAACGGACCTTTCTTATTTTTTCTTGTAACTACTCATGGGGAAGCATCTGAACTTCGTTAACCTCCGTACTTGTAACTGTGAGCGGTTACTTTTTCTTTTGATAAAAAATAGCTTTCATATGTCGTTTCGGCTGGAAACGTCGACAGATACCTGTTAATGACTCGGTTGAGCCGATAACCAGAAAACCATCATCTGCTAAACTGTCAGCTATTTTATTAAAAAGTTTTTGTCGATCCTGGAGTGTGAAATATATAGCAACATTTCTGCAAAAAATTATGTCGAATTTTCCAAGTGATGTGAAAGGATGCATGAGATTAAGCTTCTGGAAAGTAGCCATGGTTTTAATCTCATTCTTTATTTTCCAGCTGTCACCAAAAAGGGAAAAATATTTTTGCAGATATATTCTGTCAAGTCCTCTCTCTATCTCAAATTTGTTATATTTACCATATTTTGCCTGAGCAACGGCATTCTCGGAGATATCAGTTCCCAGAAGTTTTATGTTATATTTGGGGGAGTTTTTCAGCAGTTCTTTGATGATAATTGCAATTGAGTAGAGCTCCTGACCGGTAGAAGAAGCGGCACTCCAGATTTTAATTGGTACTTTAAGAGTACGTATACTGCTTGATCGCAAGTCTATTACTTCGGGGAGCAGTTTCTGCCTGAGGAGTTCAAATGGACCCTTATCACGAAAGAAGAGGGTCTCGTTGGTTGAGATTGCACTTATTATTTCGGTCTCTATTTTTTTCCCTGGTTCCCTCTTAGCCTTGTTTTGCAGTTCCCTGTAATTTGTGCAACCGTTGTTTTGAACAATTGAACTCAATCTGGTTTCTAAAAGATATGCTTTACTTTTGTCGAGGTATATCCCGGAGATATCATAAATATACTTGGACATAAGTTTGAGTTCTGTCGGATCAATTTTGATCATTTTCAATTACAGACCTTTTTTATATCAACCGTTGGGGTAAACTTAGACTGGTGTATTCTTCGGTTCAAGTCACACTTTTCGTTATTGCATCAGCGATTCTATCCAGAGGCATCACAGTGTCAAGATATCCCAACTCGGCAGGTGCCTTGGGCATTCCGTAAACAACGCAGGATATTTCGTCCTGCCCTATAATATATGCTGATTTCTCTTTTAGTATTTTCAGTCCTTTGGTACCGTCTGAACCCATACCTGTCATAATTACCGCTGTTGTTCTGCCAACATAGTAGTCACCAACTGATCTGAAGAGATAATCTACCGAAGGTTTGCAGGAATTTTCAGGAGGATCGTTTGTGATTTTTATACGGCGATCCTGCCCGGCTGCGCTTGCTACCAGCTTCATCTGACTGCCGCCTGGGGCAATGTATACAACATTAGGTTGAATAATATCACCTTCAGCTGCTTCCTTCACCGTAAGGGCACATTTTTTATTCAAGTTGTCTGCAAGAGATTTTGTAAACACTGGCGGCATATGCTGCACAATCAAAATCGGAACACCAATATTTCCCGGAAGCATTGGCAGCATTCTGGACAGAGCATTCGGGCCACCTGTTGAGATACCAATGGTGACAATTTCTGATTTATTACTTCTCTTGAAGGTGGCAGCTGGCGGCCGGCGAACATGTCGAAGGGCAGGGACTGACTTTTTGAGCGGGGTGATTAACGGTTTTCTCTTGTTGGTTCTGAGTCGAGAGGGTGCCCTTTGGGATTGGGAAAACGCCTTTAGCATAGGCTGAAGGAGTCGCTTTATTTCCTGTTTTCCTTCGGTCTGTCCTTTGCTCTGTGGTTTGAGTATAAAATCAAAGGCCCCCAGGTCAAGAGCCCGCATAGTTGCGTCACTCCCTTCAGCAGTAAGAGTAGAGAGCATTATAACTCCTACCTCCGGGTAGGTCTTGTTCATTTCTGTAAGCAGTTCCAGTCCATTCATCACCGGCATCTCGATATCGAGAGTGAGAAGGTCAGGATTGAGGGTTTTGATTTTGGCCAGAGCAATTTTCCCATTATGGGCTACGCCGGCGAGTTCAACACCTGGTATTTCTTCAATTACATCTGACACTGCCTTGCGATACACAATAGTGTCATCAACGACAAGAACGCGGAGGTTCTTTTTGCCTGTTATTATCATTACAAGTCCGTTGGTGGAGGGATTTTTTTTAATGGATTGAGCAGATCTTATTCTTCGATGCTTAAAACTTTTTCAATATTGAGTATGCCTATCAAATTGCCTTCGATTTTGTGGACTCCCGTGAAATATTCTCCCTGTATATCCTGCATATTTGCAGGTGCAGGTTCTCTGAGAGATTTATCGGCCTGGACAACGTCACTTATTTTTTTAACAAGCAGTCCTACAGGGCCATCTGATGAATTAACGATTATATTTCGGGCATCTCTGGTAATTTCTGTTTCACCAGAGCCGAGCTTTTTGGCTAAATCTATAATGGTGACTATCTGGCCGCGAAGATTCAGAATACCGAGCACATAATCCGGTGCCTGAGGAACTTTGGTCATTTGCAGGAGCTTGTTAATTTCCTGGACCTGCAGGATATCCAGGCCGCAAAGTGCGTCTCCCACAAAAAAAGTAGTAAGTTCAACAAGTGTACCGCTGGTTTCTGGCTGTTGTTCTGTCATGTCTGTACCTTATGAATTACACTAATTTAAATAACT
>JAOZLO010000087.1 GCA_029934775.1 Desulfocapsaceae bacterium | reverse complement strand
ATTACAAAAAGTCTGCTTCAGTATAAAATGAAGAAATATGGCATAAAAAAGAAATGATTTTGTTATTCGCTAACTCTGATTTTCTTGAAACCCCCAGTGCAGTTTATTGCGTAAAATGGTGAAATAATCTCTTGATGACGAGATGATGAGCTGCAGTGTATGTTCTGCTTTTTCAATTTCAAGTATATCATTGTCGTTCATGATCCAGGTCGGCTGTCCATCGACAATAATCTGAGCATTGTCATTGTCACCTCTACTCGCCAGTCGAGTCCGTATCACTTTGTCAGATGGCAGGATAATTGGTCTGCTGCCAAGCATGAAAGGGCAGATAGGAGTCACCAGAATAGTAGCCAGGCCAGGGTAGACAAGAGGACCACCTGCAGATAAATTGTAAGCAGTTGAACCCGTTGGCGAAGAAAAAATTAATCCGTCAGCCTTGTAAGTGGTAATATATTGTTCGTCTGCTGTAGTCGATAAATTAAGAATACGATCGGCCACATTTTTATTTATGACAACATCGTTAAGAGCGTATCTGTAATCACCGGGTTCATTCACTCGTATAATGCGTGCTTTCAACATCAATCTGTTTTCAATAGTTACCGGGTTATCTAAAATATCTTTGAGAGCATCTACTGTTTCATTTTCTGTCAGTTCTGTCAAAAAACCCAGATTTCCAAGGTTGATCCCTAAAACCGGTATGGAATATCGGGCAGCTTGTTCTGCAATGTGCAGTAATGTGCCATCTCCGCCAAGAATAATAAGGATATCAAGATCAGGGCAAATTTCATTGACTGTTACGTCTATTCCCCTCGCGGTTAACCAGGAAGAAAGGGTTTCGGCGTATGTTTTTGCAGGAAGATCATCTTTTTTTGTTATGATTCCTGCCAGGTTTAGATTGAGTTTTGCAGATGTCCGGTAAGGCGAAGAGGTGTTGGTCATTTTTAGTAGCTCTCATTTTGATGGAAATATAATATGCAATCATATTCGAATTCAGGTAAATATCAGACTGAGGGTAATTAAACAATAAAATAGACGCCATCTAATATTTAACTTTTTCAAGTTCATCATGGTTTAACAGGTAAGAGGAAAAAATGATAAATAAAGATCTCATTGAAATTTTGGCATGTCCCCAGTGCAAAGGCGCAGTGAAATTACAAAACGAATATGGAATTATTTGTGAGAAATGCAAATTACTCTATGAAATCAAAGATGATATTCCCATTATGCTGGTGGATAAGGCTAAACGACTTGAATAGACAGTGATTTCCCATATATTTAAGAAAGGTCAGGCAATGAAAATATCAGAAGATCAAAAAAGACGTATGTTTGCAAAATATATAATTGAGGGAGATCATTCCAGGAGCGATTATTTCGCGCTGATAAATGAACTTGTCAATGAAAACAACAGTGGAGATGGTAAAGACAGCTCTGTTCTAGAAGAGGTTTATAAACTGCTGCTGTCTGAAATTGCAAATAACAGGAATGAACCTGTTCAAAAAGTAAAATTTGGAACGTCCGGCTGGAGAGGTAAATTAGGGAAAGATATATTTGTCCAGTCGGTATGTTTTGTGACAGCTGCAATTTTAGAGTTGTTTGAAGCCATTGAGACCGAACCTGAGCTCATTCCTTATCTGGGTGTTAAAAGTCTGAGCGAGGCAAGATCAAGAGGATGTGTGCTTGGATTTGATAACAGATTTGGAGGAGAACTGTTGGCCACCAGTGTCGCAAATGTGCTCTCCAGGGCTGGTTTTAATATTTATTATGCAGGTGAATCGACAACTGGAGTTCTTTCGGCTGCGGTTCTTGAGCTCAAGGCTGCGTTTTCAATAAATCTTACTCCTTCTCATAACCCCCTTGAGTATGGGGGTTATAAATTCAATGCAGCAGATGGTGGTCCCGCTGCTGTGGAATTGACAGAGAGAATTACACAAAATTCCAACAGGATTATCGGGGAAGGTTTTTCCAGATTTGTTTTGAATGAGGATCATGAAAGCAATCTTGATAACATAGAGAATGTAGTGAAAATTGATTCTCTTGGTAAGTGGAAGAGCCTTGTAAAAAAGAACAGGGCAACACATGGTCTGGATCTTGAGGCGGCAGTAGCCAATTTTCTTGATCGCGATGATATGGTTGTAGCCGTTGATTGTGTACATGGAGCCAGTCGTCTCCATATGTCAGAGTTGTTTAATAATACGACGGAAAGTCGGTTTATTGTGCTCAGGGGAGATAGTGATGTAACTTTTGGTGGTGTTGCACCTGAGCCTTCATCAAAAAATCTGCAGACCGTCGTTTCTACACTGCAGGCAAGAGAAGAATCTTTGAAACTTGGTGCTATAATCGATCCTGATGGTGACCGGATACGATTTACCGATGGTGAAACAGAAATCAGCATGAATCAGTTTGGAGCCATGGCTTTTCATTTTCTCCATGAATATAAAAATAAAAGAGGAATGGTGGCAAAAACGGTAGCAACCTCCAACCTGGCAAACAGGATTGCCGCATCCCTGGGTGAAGATCTTTTTGAACCGGAGGTGGGATTTAAAAATTTTAAACCTGTGATTGGAAAGGCTGTTGTTTATTTTGAAGAGTCGGATGGAATTTCCATTATTGGCCATACTCCCGAAAAAGATGCCTATATCGGCCTGCTCCTTGCCCTGGAAATGATGATTGTTACAGGCAAAAAACTGGGAGATTACCTCAGAGAGATAGAAAATGAATTCGGTGCTTTTTACCCTGATCGCGATGGAGTAGAGGTGAGTGTTCGGGGAGACGAACTTCTTTTACTTCTTGCTGGGCTGGATAAATATGAAGTGGAAAAAACAGTTAACGTCGGTGGGGTTGACAGGAAAATAACAGAGGTAATAACTATCGATGGTCGAAAAATGATATTTGAAGATGAATCCTGGTTGATGATTCGGCCTTCGGGCACTGAACCGAAAGTTCGGTTTTATGTTGAATCCCGCACTGCAAGCGGCACCGCCGATCTTGTTTGTGCAGCAAAAGAAATGTTGAGGGAAGTCGGACTTTGAGGTTTTTTGCTTAATCATCCAGATGTAGAGTGGTCGAGGAATTGTCGTGTGATAGCCTGTTGCATTTTGGAATTCAGGTATTATTGTCAGCTTGTAACAATGAATATGACAAACCTCATTTCAGGAGATTTTTATGTGGGAATATACAGATAAAGTACAGCAGCATTTTCTCAATCCACAAAATGTTGGGGAAGTGGAAAATGCCAGTGGTGCGGGAGAAGTTGGATCACTTTCATGTGGTGACGCTTTAAAATTGACATTTAAAGCAGATTCAAACGACATTATTGTAGAAGCAAAATTCAAAACTTTTGGTTGTGCAAGTGCTATTGCATCCTCGTCTGTTTTGACGGAAATGATGATAGGTATCTCAGTGGATACTGCTTCCAAAATAACTAACGAGGATATTGCCGATGCACTTGGCGGACTGCCAAAAGAAAAAATGCACTGTTCTGTTATGGGTCGCGAGGCCCTTGAAGCCGCAATCGCTGACTATCGTGGCCTGAAATTACCGATGGCTGAAGGTGAAATCGTCTGCGAGTGTTTTGGAGTTACTGATCTGGAGATAATAAGAGCTGTAAATGAGTCAAATTTGCGCTCAGTTGAAGAGATAACCAACTTCACAAAGGCTGGTGGTGGATGTGGGAAGTGTGAAGATGCATTGCGGGAAATTTTAAGAAAAGCTGTTGGTAAGAAGGCAGAGATAGTGAGTTTGGATCCCTTGCCCAAGAGAATGACTGCACTTCAAAAAATAAAGAAAATAGAAGAGGTACTTGAAAGAGAAGTGCGACCAGGCCTGAAAAAAGATGGCGGCGATATTGAACTCATTGATGTAGATGGCGACTTTGTAACAGTGTCCCTTCGTGGTGCATGCATAAGCTGTAAAAAATCGCAGACTACGATAAAAGAATATGTTGAGAAAAAATTGAGAGAGCTGGTGTTAGACAGCCTTATAGTGGAGGAAGAAAATTAATGGCCAAGGTAATCGATGGAATTGTCTATATGGATAATAATGCCACTACAATGGTAGCCCCTGAGGTAGTAGATGCCATGTTACCGTATCTTCGTGATCTTTATGGCAACCCCTCAAGCATGCACACTTTTGGTGGATTGATTGGACAGGATGTTTTAGAGGCACGGGTAAAGATTGCAAATCTGATTGGGGCAACACCTGAAGAGATAATTTTTACCAGCTGTGGCACTGAAAGTGATTCCACTGCGATTTTATCCGCCCTGAGAACATTTCCCGAAAAAAGACATATTGTAACGACAAGAGTAGAGCATCCTGCAGTAAAGAGTTTATGCGAGAACCTTGAAACGCTGACAGGTCACAAATATAGAGTAACCCGTTTGAAAGTAGATGCAGAAGGTATGATCGATCTGGCTGAATATGAGGATGCTTTGAGAGAGGATACTGCGGTTGTCTCCGTTATGTGGGCAAATAACGAAACAGGTAACATTTATCCCATTAAAAAAATGGCAGCGATGGCCAGGGAGAGGGGGATCCTTTTCCATACTGATGCCGTGCAGGCAGTCGGTAAAATACCATTTGATTTGAAAACTCTTGATATCGATTTTCTTTCTTTTTCAGGACATAAACTGCATGGACCGAAAGGAATTGGGGGATTGTATATAAAAAGGGGAACACGTTTTGTACCATTTTTGACAGGAGGACATCAGGAGCATGGTCGTAGAGGTGGTACTGAAAATGTAGCTTCTATTATCGGCCTCGGTAAGGCCTGTGAACTTGCTGCAGAAAGGATGGATGAAGAAAATATAAGAATAAAGTATCTCAGAGATAAACTTGAAGAGGGTTTACTCTCAGCAGTACCAAAATCGCGATTAAATGGACATAAAACAGACCGGCTGCCAAATACTTCAAATATCAGTTTTGAATATGTTGAAGGTGAGGCGATACTTCTTCATATGAATCAACATAAGATATGTGCTTCATCCGGTTCAGCCTGCACTTCAGGTTCTCTGGAACCATCCCACGTGCTCAGGGCAATGGGTGTTCCTTTTACTGCTGCACATGGTTCAATACGTTTTTCCCTCAGCTCCTATAACTGTGAAGAAGAAATTGATTATATAATTGAAAAAATGCCACCTATCATAGAGTTGTTGAGAGAAATGTCACCATTTTGGAAAGGTAATTGAAATGAAAATAATTGATCCTTCTTTCGAAATTCAAGATGACCTGGATCGATCTTCCCTTGCCGTCCGTTTAGAAGCGTGTGGCAGAATCTGTTATAAAAGTGAGGATCAGATAACGGAAAACTCAGCTATACCTTTTGTTACTAAAATTGCTGCTCACGGCCACAATTCAGTACTTGAAGTAGCTGCTGTTTCTTTACAGGTGAAATGCAGTTCTGATTATTTTTTTGAACTACTGTCATGCTATCCCAAATATCTGGTTATTGACAGAACGGAAAAAGGTATGCTTGTTACCGGTTCAATACGATCCTTCAGAGAGCTGTATAGTTCTCATTCACAGAATCAGGTGGTGAGTGAACTGGTCTCGGTAATTGCTGAAAAAGAACCATTTCTTTTCCAGGACATATTTGACAAGAAAAAGGCCCTTGAGTCAAATCCAGAAATCGATGTAACAAAAATGAGCCTACAACAGATAGATGTACTTCCTGAGAACCTGCTAATGAAGCATAGATTTGTTGGCGTCAAATTTGTTGTCAATAGAGCAGTAACCCATGAACTTGTACGTCACAGGCCATGTTCTTTTCTTCAGGAAAGTCAACGTTATTGCAGGTATAGCCAGGACAAGTATGATGGCCAGGTGACATTTATAAAGCCTATGTTCTACCAAGATGAGAGTGCTGAATTCAAATTATGGGTGGAGTCCATGGAGGATGCAGAGCAGAACTATTTGAAGTTACTTGAAACTTCTTCCCCACAGGCTGCAAGAACTGTGCTCCCTAATTCCTGTAAGACGGAAATTATTGTATATTGTAACTTGTCAGAATGGCAGCATATATTTAAACTTCGAACCTCAAAAACTGCCGAGCCATCGATGCGGGAAATAATGATCCCTCTCGCTGCTGAGATGAAAAAACGGTATTCTATGATGTAAAAGTATTTGGGTAGGCAGCAGTTAAAAAAATCTTCTCGTTTCATTGATTATTTGAGACAAGAAGATTTTTTTTTGCCTGAATAATGGGCATTTCAAAAAAAATATCACGATTTGTTTGGTTAAGACCTTAAATTTAAATTAAAAAAATGCTATTGTAAACGTAATGGCATTAATGAAATACCGCTTACAGTATCGTAATCTTTTACCTGCTGTCAATATACCGGGTATCAGGTCGCCTTTAATGTATGACGAATGTACAGTTTCTTCATATTGATGTTGGATTTTATTTTCAGGGTAATGTGTTATGGCTTTACAAAGTACGAATAATCCACGGAAATCATCAATGAAAAAAACCGTTAAGGATCAATCCGGAGCGGGGAAAATCAAAATTGGTGAAATGCTCAGTAAGGCAGGTTACATCACCCCTGGGCAGCTTGAGAACGCAAAAAAAATATTGCAGAAAAATGGCGGCCGGTTGGGAGCCATACTCCGGCAGCTTGACTATATTGATGAAAATACAGTTTTTACTTTTTTAAGCAGACAGCACAATTATCCAGCAGTTGTTATCAAAAATGAACCGCCCTCCAAGGAGGCTTTGAAACTTCTCAACTACGAGCAGGCCAAGGATTACATGGTGTTTCCTCTGCGTATGGCAGGAAATACTTTACAGATAACAATGGCCGAACCATCCGATGTAACTGCGGTAGAGGAACTGCAGGATCTTCTCAATAAAGAACTCGCCGTCTGTGTCTCTACTGAAAATGATATTATTGAGGCTTATCAAAAATATTACGGCATTGATGAAGAGGAAGTCAGTTCTTTTTTTGGTAAGAAGGAGGAGGTTGAAGAAGAGATGAGTGTGACCCAAATCGATGATTTTGGGTCAATAGTAGCTGAAGCAGCCGATGATTTTGAAATAGAGAGTGGTGAAGATGATGATATAGGGGATCAGTTTGCGGCCTCTGATGCACCAATTATCAAGCTTGTCAACGGTATCCTGATTAAAGCTGTTCAAGAGGGTGTTTCTGATATTCATGTTGAACCATATGAAAAAAACATGCAGGTAAGATATCGAAAAGATGGCTCTCTTTTTAAGTCAATGAATTTGCCGTTGACCATAAAAAATGCGTTAGTTGCCAGAATGAAAATTTTAGCAGGACTTGATATAACTGAGAGGCGTGTTCCCCAGGATGGTCGAATTAAGATGCGAATGGGACGTAATAGATCGGTGGATTTTCGAGTCTCTTCTCTGCCTACTCTTTTTGGCGAATCGGTTGTACTTCGTATTCTTGATAAAAACTCTCTTAATGTTGATTTAACCAAACTCGGTTTTGAAGTTAGTACTTTTGAAATGCTGAAACGGTGCTTAACCAGACCACAGGGATTGTTGCTGGTTACAGGTCCCACCGGTTCAGGCAAGACGGTCACCCTCTATTCTGCGCTTAATTCAATGAACAGTGAGGATATCAAAATTCTTACAGCGGAAGATCCTGTAGAATTTAATTTTAAAGGTATTAACCAGGTTAATGTAAATACAGAAGTAGGGATGACCTTTGCAGCAGCATTGAAAGCCTTTCTGCGTCAGGATCCAGATATCATAATGGTAGGTGAAATCAGGGATATGGATACTGCTGAAATCGCTATTAAAGCAGCTATGACAGGGCATCTTGTTTTTTCAACGCTTCACACCAACGACAGTGCAGCGACTATAGGACGACTTGTTGATATTGGTATTCCAGCGTATATGCTTGCATCCTCTGTGACTATGGTTCTCTCCCAGAGACTTGGTAGGAGGCTTTGTCAGAGTTGTAAAAAAGCTGTTAAATATGATCCTCAAGAATTGCTTTCCATGGGTTTTAGAGAGTCTGAACTTGATTCTCTTGTCACCTATGACCCAGGTGGATGCCCAAAATGTAACGGTTTAGGGTATAAGGGAAGGGTCGGGTTTTTTGAACTGATGGAAGTTACAGACGAAGTAGCCAAGGCGATCAATGCAGAAATACCTGAAGACCAGTTGAGAAAAATTGCAGTCCAGGAAGGTATGACACCATTACGCGATGCAGCCTTGCAAAAGGTAAGGGAAGGGGTGACAAGTGTTGAAGAAGCATTGAGGCGTACAGTAGCGCATAAGGAAAGTTTACCAAGCTACCTGGTTAATCCAGATCAGGAAAAATACGAAGACGGAGATACTATAATAAGAGAGGGTAATACTGATATAGATTTTTTCAAACTTATCCGAGGTTCACTTACGGTGATCAAAGGGGGGAAAAAAATTGCAGAACTTACCGAACCCGGCGAATATTTCGGTGAGATGGCTACAATTACCGGAGAACACAGGTCAGCTTCTATCATCTCCCAGGGAAGGTGTATTGTTAAAAGGTTTCCCGGAGATAAGATCGAGGAAATTATAGAGAAATACCCTGAAGTGACCAATCATCTTTTTAAAACAATGACTGTCAGATTACATAAGTCAAATCAAATTATTGTAAAACTTGCAGGCGGTGCTAGAAGACCTGGCGGTCCTCCGACACCCCCTCCAAAAAGATGATAACTGCTCCAGTGAATCTTCGTCTATGAAATATCCTGGACAAAACGAGATGCATATCGTCTGCCTGCTTGACGGGAAACCGGGACATGAAAAACAGACATTTGGTATAATAAAAGCGCTGAAAAAACAGATCCCGGTAAGAGTAACTAAAATACAGGTTCCTTCCAGGTCTTTCTGGAGCACTTTTTGGGGAATGATCTGTTTAAATCTGCCTTGCTCTCATCCGCGGCAAGATGAACTTGTAAATCCTCATCTTCTCATTACCACCGGCAGTCAGACACACCTGCAGGCTCTGCTCTACAAGAAAAAATATAACATTCCTGCGATAACCTGTATGGCACCGGACCGCATTTATAGATCCCGGTTTGATCTTTGTTTTGTCCCTGTTCATGATGGCTTTGTACAAAAAGGCAACATAGTGAACACAATTGGGCCTCCTAATTGTTCAACCAACAGGGAACACCATAAGGAAAAAAAAGGGCTGATACTGGTAGGCGGGATTGACAATAAAAGCCACAGTTGGAATAGTCGGGATATAGTAGAAAACATAAAAGCAATTATCAAACAGGAGTTCGGGATTGAGTGGCTTATATCTTCGTCACCCA
>JAOZLO010000086.1 GCA_029934775.1 Desulfocapsaceae bacterium | reverse complement strand
TTACTTCTGAGAATGCTGACGCAGTGATCAGTGAGATGATGAAGCGGTTCATTTAACTGAAATGAGAGATGAGTACACTGTTGCTGAAAAGCTGTTCACCAGGTTCTCTCACGACATGAGCAGAAAAACGCCTGAGACCGCAATACAGGCACCAGCCAGGGCTCTGATAGAGACATGCTCTTTGTGGAGGTAAATAGAAAAAGGGATGATACAGATAGGAACAAGAGAGAGAAATGTGGAGGCAATGCCGATACTCAGGTAGTGCAACACCAAAAGGGAGAGGGAAACTCCCAGAAATGGTCCGATAACGGCTCCTGCAGATGTAAACAGAACTGCTGTTGTATTGTTCAGGGCATTTTTCAAATGACCCCATTTATGGGTGACTGTAAATAGAAGGAGAAAACAGAGAAATGCGGAGAGAGCCCTGATCTGAGTTGCTGAAAATGCATCCAGGTAACCTGTCTCAGTCTGCATTGCAATTTTACTGAGAATATACCCTCCTGCCTGTCCAGCCATTCCGGCAAAAGCAAAGATGACACCCTTGAAAGAAATTCTTCTTACATTCAACTTTTGAGCTGGTTTATTTTTCTGCCCTCTTTCAAAGATGACAACACTGACCCCCAACAGGGTAACGAGCATTCCCAGCCATTGCTGCGGAACATAAGTCTCATGTAAGAACAACCAGCCTATAAGAGCTGTCGTTGGTGCTGACAGACTGAAGATTAACATGGTGACCCTTGGGCCTATTTCTACCAGTGCTTTGAAAAGGAAAATATCACCGAAAAAGAACCCGAGTATCCCGGAGAGGCTGAGAAATATCCATGCGTGGAGAGGAAAATCGATCGGAATGATATGTCCATTTCGGATAAATAACAGGATGCTGAAAAGAAGCAGAGCCACAGAAATCCTGATAATATTCACAGGAACAGCGCCAACCTTTTTGGAGGCAGCTTCAAAAAATTGAATGCTGATGGTCCAGCAAAGTACGGTGACAATGGCGATCGTTTCACCGACAAATGGCATGAAGATCCTTGAAAAGAGTACCTACTTTTCTTCCTGTTTGGAGGGGGCGGGCAGGGGGCAGTTGTTGAGAAAATCTTTTATTCCCTCAATAGCTTTGAGCCGTCCGTAGACGGTTATAACATCACCTATCTCTATCCTGGTGTGTCCTTTTGGAATAATTATCTGGCCACTTCGCTTAATTGAAACCATATTAATGGTATCCGGCATGGAAAGATCCTTGACCAGTGCATTGGTGCAGGCGTCTTCCTCTTTCAGGACAAACTCGACAAACCCGTTTTCCTTTGACTGCCGGAGGTCCACTTGGTGCTCGACAATCTGCCCTCTCTGTTTTCGCACGACGCCAACGTCGTAGGCCCGAAGGATATCACTTCTGCTGATAAGACCAACCAGCTGGCCTGAACCGTCCCGTGAGATAACCGGGAGTCTTGCCAGATCACGGGGAGACATTTTCTGAATTGCTGCCCAGATAGGTTCATCAGGAAAAACTGTAATCGGGTCTGCCACTGCGAAATCTGAGACCTTGAGCCCCCTTGAGGAGAAGTTTTCCTGAGACTGTGTTCTTTGCATATCCTGCAGAGTGACAATACCCCAGAGTTTATTGTTATCCTGCAGGACAGGGAAGCCGAGCAGGTTTTTTTCCTGGAAAAGTGCCATGGCATCGGAAAAGAATTGATCCTTGTGGATTGTTACAGGACGGCCCTTCATTACCTCACTGATTTTAACCCCCTGCATGATATCCATATCCCGGCCTTCTACGAAACGGACACCACGTTTTGCAAGCTTCATGGTGTAGATTGATTCAGGGTGCAGCCATTGTGAAAAATAACTGGCGGCAACTCCGGCCACCATAAGCGGTAGAATCATAGAGTAGTCGTTGCTCATTTCAAAAACGATGAGCATGGCAGTCAGAGGAGCCCGGGCAGTGGCTGAAAAAAGGGCTGCCATACCAACGAGGGCAAAGGCGCCGGTATTTCCAACAATCGAGGGAAACCAGATGCTGAAAAAATGGCCCATAGCACCGCCAAGCATGGCGCCGATAAAAAGAGAAGGGGCAAACACACCACCGGAATTCCCAGATCCAAGAGTAAACGAGGTGGCGAGTGGCTTTATAAAGATAAGAATAATCAGTAGCCAGAGTCCTGCATTCCCCTGAATAGCAGCTTCAATAAAGGGAAAACCTGAGCCGTACATGTGGGGAACTGGTGTTGTCATCCCGCCACCGTGGGCTCCTGCACTACCAAACTCGAGGCCTGGGAGATTCATATAGGCAAGGCCAAGAATCCCGAGAAGCAATCCTCCCACGGCTGGTTTCAAAATTTGCGGAAATTTCCAGTTATCAAAGACGTCCTCCGAATAATTCAACATCTTCATAAACATGATTCCAACAATTGCTGCCGTCAGTCCAAGGATCAGATAGAGTAGAATATCGACGGGACTGTTCATACTGTAGGCCGGCACCTGGAATGCAAATGTATCACCGATAATCGACCTGCTGACAACCGAGGCAGCAACTGCGGCAATGACCACGTTACCAAATGCACGCATCTGCAATCCGCACATGAGAACCTCTATGGCAAAGGCGACTCCTGCAATAGGTGCATTGAAGGTTGCTGCAATTCCGGCTGCTGCCCCACAGGCAACCAGGTTTCTTATTCGCTCATCTGAGAGATGAAGTATCTGCCCGATGCCGGAACCAAGAGCAGAACCGACCTGGATAATCGGGCCTTCCCGCCCGGCAGAACCGCCAGTTCCTATACAGAGTGCTGAGGCTGTAATTTTTGCGACTGCAACCCTTGCACGAATACGACCTCCACGTAGAATAAGGGCCTGCATTACTTCGGGGACTCCGTGCCCCTTGGCCTCTTTGGCAAAGAGTATAAGAGGTCCAACCAGTAATCCTCCGACTACCGGGACAATCACATATATCCATTTCCCGACAAAAGGGATTACCGAGAAAACGGTAGCATAGGAGAAATCTTGTATGGCGAAAATCAGTTTAACAAAAAAAACTGAAGCAAGTCCAGTTGTTGCACCTACTATTACTGCCAATATCAGGAGGAGCAATCCTTCGGGAGGGGAAAATCGATCAAGGTATGAGCCGATGGTCAGCCGTATTAGAGTCATCTGAGTTTGATTATTAACAAGAACTGCTTCGCAAGCTATGGCGTCGAAATTCAGTAAATTTAGTTGTAAGGGGTAGTTAACACGTAAAACCGGCACATGCCAGCCATTCTGAACAGCGTTTAATACTGCTTTCCTTCGAGTTATTCAAGGATTTTCTGTCAGATGTTTGAATAGTTTTTCATATTGTGAATTGCAGCGCTTTCCTTGCTTCCTGGAGAAAGACCATATCCAGAATTACTAGAGCAGCCATGGATTCCACTATAGGAACTGCTCTTGGCACAACACATGGATCGTGTCTTCCTTTTGCCTCGAGTACGGCATCTGCTCCTGAGAAATCGACTGTGTTCTGGGCAAGAGAAATGGTTGCTGGTGGTTTAAACCCGATGCGCAGGAGAACAGGTTCACCATTTGAAATCCCTCCCTGGATACCTCCTGAATTGTTTGTTACTGTTCCCAGGCGGTCACCCTTCTTTACAAAGGGATCATTGTGCTGAGACCCTCTCAGGCGGGTACCTGCAAAGCCAGACCCTACCTCAAAACCTTTTGTTGCAGGTATTGCCAGCATCGCCTGGGCCAGTTTTGCCTCAAGTTTTTCATACGTCGGTTCTCCAAGGCCTGGTGGTATATTTCGAATGACGCAGGAGACAGTTCCTCCAATGGAGTCACCAATATCTTTGAGTTCTGTTACCAGGGTTGTCATTTTTGCAGTGGCATTGGAGTCAGGGCAGCGGACAATGCTCTGATCAACTTCAGCAGAAGAGATGATCTCAGTGTTAATGCCTGTTGCTTCAATTTCACCGACACTGCTGACCCAGGCAACTATATCAATATCATATTTCTCCTTGAGAACTTTGGCTGCGACAGCGCCGGAAGCTACGGTGCCGATGGTTTCTCTGGCACTGGATCGCCCACCACCTGAGGAGGCCCTGATGCCATATTTCATCTGATAGGTGTAGTCGGCATGGGATGGGCGCGGAATGTCCCGCATATTGCCGTAATCTCCCGGTCGATGATCTTTATTGGCAACCTGCAGGGCAATTGGAGTGCCAAGGGTCCTGCCGTTTTCCGTCCCGGATAAAATGGTCACCTGGTCTGCTTCCTGGCGGTCTGTGGTTAGTTTACTCTGACCGGGACGTCTTCTGTCAAGTTGTGACTGTATGTCCTTTTCTACCAGGTCAAGCCCTGGAGGGCAGCCGTCAATTACCACACCTACTGCCTTGCAATGAGATTCTCCATAACTGCTTACACGAAATAGTGTTCCAAAACTGCTCGACATGGTTGCTGCTCCTTTTAATTAATTTCCAATATTCTCTTGGCTATCTTATTTTCTCAAGGCTTTGGGCCAGGGTGTACTGTGACAGCAGGCTCTTCTGCAGGTATGGATATGCCCGGAAAAATTTCTGAAATAAGTGCAGACTCTGCTGACGGAGGATGGAATCGATAACTTTTACCTCCATCTCTGCGTAGAGAGGGTTGAGCTGGGCCAGGGGGAGGTTTGTCCCTCCACCCATAACATCTTCATATCCCCAGACCAGAGTACGTATCCCCGAAAGCAGCATAGCCGAATAGCACATCAGACAGGGTTCCATGGTTGAATAGACAGTTAAGGTACTGCAGTTAAAATCGGGTGTTTCTGCAAGCAGACTGCGCAGGGTGAGGATTTCGGCATGATCAATTTCATTCTCGCCTACCTCGCAGCTGTTTTTCCGGTGCCCACGGCAGACTATTCGACCACCTGCAACCATAACGCAACCAACAGGAAATTCACCATTGGCCAGAGCCGCCTCGGCTTCCTTTAATGCTTCTGTCATGTACTGCTCATGGAGGGCCATTATCGATTCCAGGTATACCATTGAGATTGTTTTGTAATTCTTTCTTTACACATACTTTGTATAAAGCACTGCTTCATGTAATTGCTGATGCTTCCAAGTCGCCGAAACTATACTATACTTAACGCCTTTGCCGCTATATCAAATGAGAAGAATGATAGAAAAAAGGTAAGTTAAGGTGGTACCCTGAACTTGGCTGACCATAGGACTCTAACTGCTCAGACGTGGCCCATATTGGCACAAGCCGACCAACAAACTATAGTGTGCCTATGTGAGGCGGTCTGATCGTCCTGAGGTGGGGGCCAGCTGAACAGTTATGAAAAAAGGAGCATGATTAGAAGTGAAGAATGGTGGGTCTTTTTGAAGAATAGATGCAATAGTTGGTGAACGTTTGAAAATGGTATCAAGAAAATGCCGCACTTCTCTGCGATTCCATCCCTGCGGATGAATAAAATTGCTGTACATAGATAGGTCTCCCGCATAAAAATCGGAAATTTCTAGCGAGGAGGTTTCTACACTGTATCTGGGCATGTTGAAAATTGCCAGGTTGAGAAAATTGATATATTCATGATGTCTTTCAACAAAAGAAAGGGTTTGCCTGGCCTCTGCTTCAGTCTCGCCGGGTGTACCGAACAGAAGATAAATATAGGTCGCTATTCCTGCAGCATGCAGGTTTTCAAGTACTCTGCTGGCAAGATGCAGGTTAATGCCTTTTTCCATGCGGTCAAGGACAGTTTGATTTCCTGACTCGAGGCCTAATTTCAACATAATGCAGCCGGATTTTTTCAGTGATCTGCAGAAACTTCTGTCGCTGAGTTGAGGATCTATCCTGGCAAAACCGTACCAGGGGATTCCGGGAGGGTTTTTATGGAGAGCATTCAGCGTGCTGGGGCTTAAGGCATTATCCAAAAAATGGATGAGTGCAGGTGATGTTTTCAGTACAAGTGATTTGAGGTCATCTACAGTTGTGGCCGGAGGAACATGGCTATACTTGCTATTTTCAGTTTTCTCAGGGCAAAAGCTGCATTTTTTCCAGAAACAGCCGCTGGATGTTGTGTAGGGAAGGATGAAACCGGGAGAGAGATATCTGTTTTTGAGTAAATCGGCGTAAGAGGGTGTGACGTATTCTACAACTCTTCGTATGCCCAGGTAGTTGAGTAGAGGTTCTTCTCCTTTGCCTCCGATGCAGGTGTCGATCAGGTCGGGAAAAGGGTTTTTCCAGGTTGGACTGGAGAGCCATGTGGTAACAAGTCCCCCCCCGAGAATAATCTTTATTTCTGGGAACCGAGACCTGATAAACCCTATCATGGCGAAAGAGCAAAGAGCCTGACTCAGATAATTCAGGGAAATACCAATGGTGGCTGGATGATGAAGAGCTATCAGTTCTTTCAGTCTCTTGCTGAAGTATGGGAAAAAAATATTGTCTTCAGTTTGTTCTGCGGCATGGTGCAGGTCTGAACTTTTAAGCGGGGATTTTTTTCTGTCAACATAGTTTCCAAAAGATAGCTGGATATCAAATGTATTTCCTGCATTTTCAAGTAATCTGTTCAGGTCCGAAACAGCACGTTTGTATCGATCGATTTTGGAGTAAATTTCAGAGGTGCGAAGAGCCGTGAGATTTTTTTCTTTTGCTTTTAATGCGCGTCTGCTCCAGGTGTCACCTGCTGGTTGAGCAGTATCAAAGAGAAAGTACAGTCCCTCGATGTTCATATCAATAACAGTACAGGGCTGGTCGTGGGCCCTGAGAATTGCAGAGAGATAGGCAAGGGCAGCTGGTGGTTCACATGGTCTGGTCAGAGGGGGGTGAATGATAATCATGACTGATGTGCTTTTTTCCTTTGTAATTCGGAATTTCCTGCTTAACATCCGACATTACTATGAGGTCATCGAAAAAGCAGATTTTTTTATCGTTATTTTTTCATAATATATGGCAATCCGTCGGATAAGTTCTTACTCTCTCGTTGTTTATGTTTAAGAGACCTGGGAAATGTTTTTTAAAAGAGGATTTCCCAAAAAAAATTAAAAATGGAATGGATTATGATGATGTATTTTAAAAAATTGGCACCTATTTTTATGTTCCTTATTGCTTTTTCGCTGGTGGAAGGCGGGTTTAATGCGGACTATGCAGATGCAAGGTCAAAATTCGGAGGTCGTTCCTTTAAAATGAGTCCTAAAAAGTCACCTGTTAAAACTACTCAGGGTGTTAAAAAACAGAACAGTGGCAGTTTCGGCCGGGGACTGGCAGGTGGCCTGCTGGGGGGCGCTCTGGGGGGTATGTTATTTGGTTCAATGTTTGGTGCAGGAGGGAGTGGTATGGGGATTCTGCCAATTCTGCTTCTCGCCGGTGGTGCCTATTTTTTCTTTCGTAAAATGAAGAGGCCCAACCAGAGCAGTTATCCTCCCTATAATCAGAATTCCGGTCAACAGGGTATGGGGAGTGTGTTTGGTGGAGGCGCAGGAGGCTCGCCCCCTGTAGCCGAGTTTGGAGATCCGGTCGAAGAAGGGCTGGCTCAGATCAAGGAAACCGACAGAAATTTTGATAAAGACTATTTCGTGGAAATCGCATCGGATGTATTTTTTAAGATCCAGGCCGGCTGGATGCGTAGAGATCTGGATTCTTATCGTCATCTGATCGGTGATCAGTTAGCGAGTGAATATGAGGAGCATTTTGCCGAAATGAAGCAAAAAGGACAAATCAATAAGCTTGAAAGTATTGCTGTCAGGAGTGTGAAAATTATTGCAGCAGGGAGTGATGGAATGGAAGATTTCGTTACTGTTCTCTTTTCAGCCAACCTTCTCGATTATACGGTAGATGATAAAAACGGCGAATTGATAGATGGCAGCATGACGGACCCTGTGAAATTTGATGAGAGATGGACTTGGGCGAGATCGGTGAAGACTGAGCAGTGGAAGCTGGAAGGAATTGAGAAATAAGATCTGTGTGTGAGGTAATTTGTGGATATCAGTCAGTTTCGTCGTGAGTATCTATGGGGAGGGGTTTCCCGAGCAGATCTTGAACAGGATCCCGTAACCCAGTTTTCCCTGTGGTTTGATCAGGCTCAGAAAACAACTATTTCAGATCCGACTGCGATGGTTCTGGCAACGGTTAACTCTGATGGGCAGCCAAGCCAGAGGACAGTCTTATTAAAGTATTACGATGAGAAAGGGTTTGTCTTTTTCACTAATTTCGGCAGCCGGAAGGCTGCTGAAATCAGGGAGAATGAGAAGGTTAGCCTGCTTTTTGTCTGGCTTGAGCTTGAGCGGCAGGTGATGATTAATGGCAGTGCCAGAAAGATATCAGCTGCTGAATCTGCAAAATATTTTTTAACCAGACCCAAAGAGAGTCAACTTGCTGCCTGGGTCTCAAGTCAGAGCCATAAGTTATCTTCCAGGCAGATATTGCTGCAGAAATTTCAGGAAATGAAGAGAAAAATAGGTGAAGGAAAGGTACCGTTACCATCTTTTTGGGGTGGATATCGAGTCGAACCCACTGAGGTTGAATTCTGGCAGGGGAGGAAGAGCCGCCTCCATGATAGATTCCTTTACACCCTGACATCTGACAGGAGTACCTGGTCTATGGAGCGACTTGCTCCATAGAACCTCATTTTTACTTCAAAGTACCCTCTAGCCGAAGTCTGGCAGCTGCCAGGTCAAAAAAATCGGGATCAAAATTACTGCTTCCTGTCAATTCAGATATTTTTTTGTGACCGCTGCCGGATTGATCTTCCAAAATTGTCTGGTATTCATGGATGTCACTCAATGTCTCAGGTGGACACGCCTGCTCTCCAGAGAGCAGGATTGGTTTCTTCAATTCTTCTGATGACACGATAACCTCTTCAAGTCGGATTTCATGTTCCCAGATATCTCCCGCATCATAGAGATATGCAAACATGAACCGCATCCCACCCTCCAGATCCTGGAGTGTATAATTTCTTTCGTCGTATCTGCTGCTTTCCCTGATTGTACTACTGTTTCCTGAAGTTGGCTCATAGCTTATTTTCCCAACTAGAAACTGGTGAACGTGGGTATCGCTCCAACCCATTGAGAGTTGGATCACCTGATGAAGAGTTGCCAGGCTGATACTGCCCGGAACATGAACACGGCGCCAGATGAGCGGGTCTGAAAATATCAGTGAGATATGGAGTACATAACCTGGGGTTGGTTTATCCTGTTTTGCTTGCTTTTTTTCAGGGAAAGCACCGGTTATTACCTTAGCCAATGTAGGACCTCTTTCTTTAATATTTAATCAGCAATGTCCGGTTAGGAAATTGCAACACGCATCGTACGGATTTATGAGTT
>JAOZLO010000085.1 GCA_029934775.1 Desulfocapsaceae bacterium | reverse complement strand
GCCATGTCCCTTGACATTGCAATGGGGGGATCAACAAACACTATTCTTCACATTCTGGCAATTGCCCATGAGGGTGAAGTTGATTTCAAATTGCAGGACATCAATGAATTATCAAAAAAAGTCCCCAACCTGTGCAAAGTTTCACCAAGCTCTCACTATCACGTAGAAGATGTTAACCGGGCCGGGGGGATCCTTGGTATAATGGGTGAACTCGATCGCGGTGATCTGCTGGACACTACGGTTTTCAGGGCGGATGGCATGACCCTTGCGCAGGCCCTTGATATCTGCGATACCATGCGGGACACCGTCAGTGATGAATCGCTAAGACTCTACAAGAGTGCACCGGGAAGAACTGGCCGCAACCTTATACTGGGATCACAAAACACAACATATAAAGAACTGGACAAAAACCGTAAGAGCGGCTGCATTCGTGACATTACTCATGCCTATTCACAGGAAGGCGGCCTCGCTGTACTCTACGGCAATATTGCAGAAAAAGGATGTATCGTCAAAACAGCCGGCGTGGACCCTTCAATATTTCATTTTAGAGGATCGGCAAAAGTATATGTCTCACAGGAGGAAGCGTGTGATGCGATACTTGGTGGGAAAGTCAAAGCCGGAGATGTTGTTTTCATAATATATGAAGGTCCAAAAGGAGGCCCGGGCATGCAGGAAATGCTCTATCCGACTTCTTATATCAAGTCTATGAATCTCGGAACAGAGTGCGCTCTGGTAACCGATGGCCGCTTTTCCGGTGCTACATCCGGACTTTCCATAGGCCATGTCTCTCCGGAAGCGGCAAGTGGAGGTTTAATAGGTCTTGTTAAAGATGGGGATCCTGTAGAAATTGATATTCCTAAGAGATCCATCAGTTTGCTTGTAAGCGGGGAGGAACTTACCGCACGCCGTGAGAAAGAAGAACTCAAAGGCAAGGAGGCCTATCAGCCCCAAAGAGACAGAACGGTGTCTCAGGCTTTGAAAATATACGCACATTTTGCCGCATCTGCTGACACTGGTGCAATCAGACAACTTTAGATTGTATGGTTGACACCCGTAAGAATTTGAGAGGATGTTAAAGATCCCTGGGCCTTGGGATACAGTTAGAAAGGAATTATTTACCATGACTATAAAAAGCGGACGCCATTTTCTGCAAATTCCCGGGCCCAGTAATGTACCCGACAGAATTTTACATGCCATAGCCCATCCGACAATTGATCATCGTGGACCTACTTTTCAAAAACTTTCAAAAGAGGTTTTACTCGGCTTGAGAAGAATCTTTAAAACCTCAAATCCGGTATTTATTTTCCCGACTTCCGGTACAGGTGGCTGGGAAGCTTCCCTGATGAATACTCTGAATCCGGGCGATAAAATTTTAATGTTTGAAACGGGACACTTCGCAACTCTTTGGCACAATATGGCCAAAAAATTCGGTCTAGAAGTGGATTTCGTACCAACTGACTGGCGTCACGGTGCAGACCCCCAGATAGTTGAAAATAAGCTCAGAGAAGATAAAAACCACCTGATCAAGTCGGTCAATATTGTACACAATGAGACCTCCACAGGAGTAACAAGCAGAATTGCTGAAATTAGAAATGCAATTGATCGGGCGAACCATCCGGCCCTGTTTATGGTTGACACTATTTCATCTCTTGGCTCCATGGATTACCGCCATAAAGAATGGAAAGTGGATGTTAGCATCGGCTGCTCCCAGAAGGGACTCATGCTGCCTCCTGGTCTTGGTTTCAATGCGGTAAGCAAAAAAGCACTGGAGGTTTCAAGAAATAATACGCTTACAACACATTTCTGGAACTGGAATGATATGCTCAAAGCTAATGAAACCTTCCTCTACCCTTCAACCCCCTGCACCAATCTTCTTTTTGGGTTGCAAGAGTCGATTAAAATGCTTGAAGAAGAAGGTCTGGACAATGTCTTTGCAAGGCATGATCGTTTTGGTGAGGGAACACGCCTCGCAGTGAGAGGTTGGGGACTCGAAGTACTCTGTGAAGAACCTTTGGAATACAGCAGTGTTCTTACTGCGGTAATGATGCCTGGAGGCAAGGGGGCTGATAACCTGCGCAATGTTATTCTGGAAAAAATGAATATGTCCCTTGGCAATGGACTTGGAAAAGTTACTGATAAGGTTTTTCGAATCGGCCATCTGGGAGATCTGAACGATTTAACTTTAATCGGTACTCTCGCCGGTGTGGAAATGGGATTGGAACTTGCTGGGGTAAGGCATACCAAAGGTGGCGTGGCAGCCGCTATGGAGTACCTGATCGGAAGTTTAAAATAGCTTTTTTGACCCAAATTTATAAAATCAGATACCGAAGTTAATAGAGGTCAGCAGTGCCCGGCAAAAACGATACAAATCGAAACAAAGCCTCAGCTCTCCCCGCTCCATGGCTTGATCTGAAAAACTTGACGGGGAAAGGGCTTTCAATTGACTCTTTTTCCGCCAGAATGGGTGAACTCTGGTGCATATGGGGAGAGAACCGATCCGGGGTTGATGAATTAGTCGAGCTGTTATCCGGAGAGTATGATCAATTTCTCTTTGAATCTTCCGCTCTTCCCAAAGATCTTGCTGTTGTCAGTTTCAGCAATCAACAGAAAATTTTTGAAGAGGAGGTTAGAAATGATGACACCGATTACCTCCAGAAAATTGACCCGGGCACTCTGGCCAGGGATTTCATCGGCAGTGAAGGAGATCACAAAGAATTGATACGTCTGTTCCACCTGGATCATGTACTTGACAGTGGATACCGGCAGCTCAGCTCCGGTGAGAGTCGCAAGCTTATCCTCCTGAATGCCGTTACAAATGGTGTTCTCCATCTCCTGGTTCAGAACCCATATGATGGTCTTGATACTGCATCCTGTGCTGAATTTGATCAGATAATGACTGGTCTGCACTCAAGGGGGATGGGGATCATCATTACCCTGACAAGCAAACGAGATATTCCCCGGTGGTGCACTCATCTTGCCTGTATGCATAAAGGAAAACTTGTCAAACAGGGATTAAGGCATGATGTACTGGCTGAAATACCGGAAAATACTTCAAAAGATCAGTGGGCAGATACTCTTGATCTCACATCCGCTCGAAATGGAGCACGGAGTGCGGAAATTCTTGTCAGTCTTAAAAATGGCCGAGCCCGCTATGGTGAAAGGGTTATTTTTTCAGGACTTGATTTTATCGTTGAAAAGGGTACCCACACCTTGATCACCGGACCCAACGGGGCTGGGAAATCAACCCTTCTGGCGATTATCTCCGGAGATCATTCAGATTGTTACGCAAATGAACTCCACCTGTTCGGCACACGCCGGGGGAGCGGAGAGTCCATCTGGGATCTGAAAAAAAATATGGGTATCGTCAGCCCTGATCTGCACCGTAATCATTATATACCCGGCAATACACTGCAGATTGTAATTTCAGGTTTCTTTGACTCAATCGGCCTCTATCGTAATTATACACAGGCTCAGGAACGACAGGCCCGTATCTGGTTGCTACGGCTTGGCCTGGAGGATCGGGCAAAAACACCATTCCGACAGCTCAATTTCGGTGAACAGCGGCTGGTTCTTATAGCCCGGGCACTGATAAAAATGCCAAAACTCCTGCTCCTCGATGAACCGACCCAAGGTCTTGATGATACACATCGGGACAACCTTCTTCAATTCCTTGAACAGGTAGCAGATGCTAAACTCAGCACCATCCTCTATGTCAGCCACCGTCAGGATGAATACCGTGATTTTTTCAAACAGCATCTGGAAATAGGCGACTGTGCTTAGGGTTCACGCAAAAATACCCAGCATCAACGATTCGATTTAAAAAACTGCACAAGAAATGAATCCATTATAAGGTGGATCAGGTGATGCATGATACAAACAATAAGGGCCAGGCCATATTGAGGAAAAAGAGATACCTGCAGTATAATTGTAAGCGCCAGAGTTTTTTGGCCACCGATAAAAATGACGCTCTCTTTTCTCCCCGGCCCCAGCCCAGCCAGATATGTCATAATTACAGCGACAGCAACGAGAATCAGATGAAAGGAAAAAACCATCAAAATAACAGGGAAAAGTACATCCAGGTTGCTCACTATGGTTTCACGTCCCTCGGCAACCCCCATCCATACAACAATGACAACCCCCAACTGGCTGAAGATTGACGAATATGGCTTTATCTTTTGAGCAAATTTCCATAACCTTGCTCCCGTAAATAACCCCGCCAGTAACGGCAGAAGAATAAGAGTTGCAACCTGAGCGATAACAGGCGCAATATCAAGTTCAACCCCCACCCGATTCCCGGTAAATTTCAACAGTAATCCCAGGGTAAAAGGAATAGTCACCACAGCCATGCAGTTCGCAAGTGTCGTGGTGAGGAGTGCATGCGCCATATTTCCCCCGGCAACACCAGTCATTACCACACCGCTGCTGAGCGTGGGTGGTGCCACAGCTACCAGAAACAAACCTACAATAAGGCCGGCTTGCATTGGAAAGATGCTGAAAAAAACAGCAAGAAGAGGTGCTGCAAGAAAGCAGATTATCAGCGCAACTGCAGTTGATTTTACATCGCTTATACCCTTTCGGACCTGTTGCATATTAAGGGCCAGTCCGGACAGGAAAAATATTGATGCAACAATTATCTCAGGCGCATGATGATGCTTTAACCATTGACCTGGTCCGCTGATGATCCCTATCGTATCCGACACTGTCAGTACGGTAGTTACGACAAGAAGCAGCATGAACCAGTTTTTCCTGAAAACAGAGATCATAGTTAGTGTTCATCCAGAAACGAGAATTTTTGTGCTAAATCGAGACGCAGGAAAAATTTTACCACAGGTATATAGGTGATATTCCGAGGATAAAATTTTTCCTGCAACGAAGGGTTAGGGCAAAAAGACCGTTTCTGGACGGGCACTAGTTAACTTCTCCGTCTCGGGAGTTGATATGGTATACCGACAAAAGGAATAGCACCTCTCTCCTAATGTCACAGTTTTAAGAGATCAGCCACCCAGGCCAGATCGAGTTTACTCAGTTTGTGACGTGCAGGAGTACCGGTTTCTACATCCCAATCGTTCTGACGATAGTATTCCTCCAGAGCAGTTGCAAACTGTTTGCGGTCAACGTAAAGGCCATCACTTCTACCACCCTCAAGAGCTTTTGCAAACACTTTTTCAGGCAGGGTGTCATGCTTTCTGTCTATGCCTTCACGTGCATTGAAGGCACGTTGCATATTCAGGCTGCGCTCACCCACCAGCAACAGTTCATCTACAGTCATATCCCAGCCGGTAACCCCTTTTATCAGATCACACAACTCCTGCTGCCCAAACAACTGCCAGGAAGGTCCATATACGAATGCACATACACAGGCACTGTTGATGGCACTGAAAAGGTACTGGGTAACGCGAGCGTACCGCACCTTATCCGGCCCCAAGGAGCGTCGTTCCATCGGTTCAGTAAAACCGAGGGATGCCATCCGTTCCGGGGCACTGATTCTACGACCCTCAATGCCCCCGTCGTGCTCGCTGCTTTCATGGTCTGCACCAAAGGGGTTGACGGCATAGATAAGGCCCAGACCGCTCTTCAACTGGGGTAGATGAGCCGGGGCTTCCATCCTGTGACTGGTGGTGAGATATTCTTCTGTACCGCGGCCAATCTCTTCCGCTGCTGCCTGCGATCCCATCCCCAATATTTTACCAAAATCTTCCCCTTTAGCTATCAATTCAGTCATTTTGATCATTGCGTCAGTGTTGCCGAAATTCAACTCTATGCCACCAGTGTCTTCAACGGTTATCCTGCCATTTGCAAAAGCTTCCATGGCCCAGGCAATAGTCGCACCACAGG
This sequence comes from Desulfocapsaceae bacterium, assembly GCA_029934775.1. Classification (GTDB taxonomy): domain Bacteria; phylum Desulfobacterota; class Desulfobulbia; order Desulfobulbales; family Desulfocapsaceae; genus Desulfomarina. The sequence continues at coordinate 3,446 of JAOZLO010000085.1, read as the reverse complement.
AGATAGTGTCCATTCCGTACTGATTGCAAAGCTGGTTGGCATACGACACGGCTGCAAGGTCGCTGATACCGCAGTAATTCCCAAAAGCCGACGTTGTCTCATATTCAGGTCCGCCGTAGCGGGGATCGACCCTGTATGGACCTGTAGTAATTTCCACCACCATCTTGCATCGCACAGTACAGGCGTAGCAGGTGTCACCACCATACCGATCCTGCTTATCTTCTTTAACGCCTTTCAAGACAGTATCATACATTGTTGTACCATCGATTTTCTGCCACTCGTCAAATACACCGCTGTTAAAGTTATAGGTGGGCAGCCCACCTACTGCCTGCTGGCCACCGGTAGATCCGGCTGTACCGTATTTACGCATCCCGGCAACATTAGATTCGGGGAAGATTCTGGCACCGTGTTGTGCCAGTTTAACAACAGCCTGTTTGTCGGCCGGGGCGAAATTCTTCTTACCCTCTTTGCCGCGCACAACTACCGCCTTAAGGTTTTTTGCCCCCATAACAGCGCCCATACCAGTACGACCATTGGCTCGATTACTCATAGTGATAATGGCCGCATAACGCACCCCCTGCTCTCCGGCAGGGCCAATTTGAGCTACCTCAATATTTTTGTCACCCAGCTCTTTTTGAAGGTCAGCTTCAACATCACCAGTAATCCTGCCCCACAAATGACCAGCGTCACGAAGTTCATATTCACCATCATGAACCCACAGATATACTGGTCTGGGCGATTTTCCTCTGATAATAAAGGCATCGAACCCTGCAAATTTCATTTCAGCGGGAAAAAAACCACCACTCTGGGCATCACCGATGGCTCCGGTAAGTGGGCTTTTTGCGGTGGACGTCATCCGACTCTGACCGGAGATCGGCGCACCCGTGGTTACACCCACAGACAGACAGAGTATGTTTTCCGGGCCCAGTGGGTCGGCGCCAGCAGCCATTTCCTTCAGCATGTAATGCATATTCATTGCTGTACCGCCCAAATATCTGCGGTAAAAATGTTCAGCAGGCTCTTCAACCGAAAATTCACCAGTAGTGAGATTGAGATGCAATATTTTTCCGTTATATCCGTTAATCATTATACGCTCCTCGCTATGATTGATTGTGGCTGTTATGCTGCATCCTGAGATCAATACAGGTTTTTTACGCTGACCTGAATAGATACGGCCTACCTAACCCCCTGCAATCATACAAAACATATGCAGATGATCACCATCCTGCAGGACGTAGTCGATCTCAACCTCTCTCCCATCAACCGCTACCGACACAGACTGTTTAATATTCAAGCTCTTGATGATCTGTTCAATGTTTGTCCTGTTGGACAGCGTAAGTGTTGTTTTGCCTCTGGCCTGGTGAGGCATATAATCTCTCAAAATACCATGAAGAGTAAGAGTTATTTCCATATGAGACAATTCGATACAGAAGTATTTTTCCCGCCAAAACAGTCCAAAGCACACCAAACACTACAGAACGGCAGGTTTGGAGTCAACTGTTTTTCTTCTCTTCTCCATCACATCACTTCTCCTTCATAATTTAAACAGAAAGTGTTATCATTCCTGGACGTAGCTTTTACAATTTTATTCAGTAGTGTCCGGTTGGAGTATTGCAGAGCAACAAAAATTGATTCATGGACAAGTGCTTTATCAAAGGGATATTAAAATGGAAAAAAATCTTAATATTCATAAAGGGAAGAATTCAATAAAAAGTTTTCTTAATCCTGAAAAGAATCCCAACTTTCCACTCGTTGAAATTCCGGAAAGCTTAAACCCGTTCACCCACGAAAAGGTCTCTATTTTTGCAAAATTAATGACCTTTTCGTCACTGGGAAATGTCAAGGCTGTTCCCGGGTACAATATGATAGCTGAAAAAGCGGCAAGAGGGGAACTGGAAGGCATAGAAAATATAATAGAGAACTCTTCAGGAAATACAGTCTTCTCTATTGCTGTGGTGGCACGCCTTTTCGGAATCCAAAAAATTCAATCCTTTGTTCCTGACGAAATATCCTGGCACAAACTTTTGATGCTGTTATTTTTTGGCATAAGCCCGATTGTCAACCGAGAACCGGCTGACCCCGATCCGGCCGATCCAGCCAGTGGGATTTATAAAGCAAAAGAACTCGGCCTTAAAAAGGGCTGGTTGAACCCGGGACAATATGACAATGAAGACAACCCCAAGGCTCATCAAAAATGGACCGCAAAACAAATCTGGGAACAAACCGAGGGAAAAATAAGTGTCTTCTGCGCAGGACTGGGAACAACGGGAACAATTATTGGTAATTCCACCTACTTAAAAAACAAGAAAAAGGATCTCCAGGTGGTTGGCGTTATGAGAGAGGCCAAGAGTTATGTTCCCGGAGTAAGAACCGAAGTATTACTCAAATTAATAGGGTTTGACTGGAAAAAACATGTCGATACTGTTCAACATGTTTTGACCACTGATGCTTATCGTAAAAGTATGGAATTAAGTAGACAGGGCATCGTTGTTGGCCCAAGCTCAGGCTTCGCACTGTCTGGGCTATTGGATTATTTAGGCAAAAGAAAGAAAGAGGGTACATTGGATGAATTACGAAATGAAGAGGGAGAAATTGTTTGTGCTTTTATCTGTCCAGATGGTCCAATCCCCTATTTAGACGAATACTTTAAATATCTGGATAATTCAGATTTTCCTCAGATTAAAAATGAACACCTTTTAAAAAAACAAACCTGAAAATGGGAATTGAAATAATTTAGGGAATAAATGATATAATATGAATATGATTAAAGACCAGATTGGTCGTGAAGTTGAATCTCTAGCCGACGACTTATTTACTGTCAGTGATTTCTTACTGGCTAACCCGGAAACTGCTTTCCAGGAATTTAAGGCAAGCAATTATTTAAGCAGCGTCCTGGAAAAAAACGGGTTTGAAGTAGAAAAGAACGTTGGCAATATCGAAACATCATTCTTTGCTCGACCTGCGGGATGCCCTCAAACCCGGCCAACGGTCGCTATCCTTGCGGAATATGATGCATTACCTGAAATTGGTCATGGCTGTGGCCACAATCTCATTGCCGCTGCCAGCCTGGGTGCGGCTATAACCCTGCGTCGCATTCTGAGACAAAAGGCAGGTGGCCTGGTGCTGGTGGGTACACCTGCCGAAGAGGGGGGCGGTGGAAAAGCCTTATTAGCTGAAGCAGGTGTTTTTGAAAAGATGGATGCAGCCATGATGTTTCATCCCAGCTCGACAAATATTCCGGGACAAGGCATGCTGGGGAGAACCAAGTTTAAAGTGGAATTTTTTGGTCGCACGGCTCATGCCTCCTTTGCGCCTGATCAGGGTATCAATGCGCTGGATGCTCTTAACCTTGCCTACGGCAGCATAAATGCATTTCGGCAACATCTGCGGCCAGATGGTCGTATCCATGGAATCATCACCCATGGCGGTGAATCCCCGAGTATCAT
>JAOZLO010000533.1 GCA_029934775.1 Desulfocapsaceae bacterium | reverse complement strand
CTCTATTCTCCCTGACATTTATTACAGTTTTATTTTTTTCCTGGCAGGCCATGGCAAAAAACAGCATTACTCTCGATCTGCCGGAGGAAGTTATAGCTCAAGCAATCACTGCAATGCTCCCTTTCGACATTGATGCTAACTCAAAAAATGTCCAGGGAAACATAACAGTTATTAATATCACTGAATTAGAAATCACCAACCAGCATCTGGCCTGCAAGCTGCACCTCTCCGGAAGTAATCTGGTATTCGTCACAGAGATCGTAGGCCACGAAATTAAATTAAAAGTGGGAGCAGTAGAAATTGATTTCGTGGCCAATGCAGCATTAAGGTTTGACAGTACAAAACAGACACTTTACATAAAACCTGTGGTCAAAGACGTGGCTACCAGTGGTGACGGTAAAAATGGCGAGATAGGCCAGGCCTTGATTGCCCTGCTTAACGGCAGAGAATTTCCCATCACAATGCAGAAAATTGATCCGCTTATTGCAAAAGCAGGAGCAAAAACAGTAACGATATCGACAAAAATTGCAGACATCAAGGCAAAAAAAGACTTCCTCCAGTTCCAGTTAATCCCAGTCATCACTTCAAAACCACAATAGACTGATCTCGGAAAAATTACCAGTGTCATGTCAGGCACCAACTTTACAGGCCGTGGAGACAAATTACTCACCACATAAGATCATCAGGAACCTCATAATCGGCATAGGGATCATCAGAATCTACTCCTTTTTCATCAGGTAAACTATTAACAAGAACAAAAACATCTCCTTTTATGGTCCTAATTTTCTCACCTATAACTCTTGGTACAACTTCATACGAGTTCCCCAGGCCAACAACTGCAAGTTGGCCTGAGCTGAGCTGAGCTGCCATCTCTTTTGTTACAAAGACTCGTTGTATTTTACCAAATGCGTTGAAACGATAGGCGCTGCCTTTATCATCTTTCTCCAACTTATGTTTTTCGATAAGCTGTTTAATAACCGCGGCCTCCTCCCGTTTTTTCAATTTCTCCTCACGCAACCGGTTCAATTCCTGTGAACGCTTTTTCTTCTTTGCCAGGGCCTCCTGAGCAAGAAGAACATTTTCATCTACAATCACCTGTTTTTTAGGTATTTGTTTCTTTTTTTTCTGATGTTTTTGTTTCTTTGCCTTGTTTACCTGCTTTTTATCGACCAAACCCAATTTAAGAAACTGATCTTGAAAAGAATTCCCCATGAAAGAACCATCCCCTACATTGTAAAAAGGAAAAAACATACTCCAGAGCATGTTTCAACAAACTACTTCTATAAATTTTCACCGAATTTTCATCTTTCCAAAGACAAATCCAGTTCATGCATTCTCCCCTGAATCACCTTTCTGAATCGGAGTATATCTCAAGTACAAAAAAGAACAACCAGCTGTCCCCCAATAGATAGGGTTAATATATTCCAGATTCTCTGAAAGTCCCTTCAAAATAACAGTGAGAAGAAAAAAAACGCATGCTAAAAAAAACTGCGAGTAATAGCTTTTAATAAATACATATTTATACCCCGTCGACAATCCCGCAAAATCAAAAAATCGTTTATTAAATGCCAGGCGAAAAAACGAAGTACAAAAAGCAACCGCCAGTATCAGACAAATTTGCAGAGAGTAGGGTATGTTACCTGAAATTGCACCACGCATTCCCCACGACAACGCATATAAAAGGACAGCCACTCCATATACCTTCTGTACCGGTAACTGATCTATCCGATTTTTAATCAGTAAAAAGAGGCCCCCGAGAAACAGTGCCAGGACAATCACCACCAAGCCCAGTTTCACAAAACTTTCTCCAACTAAAAGAAAAAGAGAAATGAGCCAGAAATAACTTTCAAGGTAAAGAAAAACCCCATCAATTGCAAATACCAGTCGGGAAGAACACCTGTCTTTAAAAGCCAGAAGCTCTGACAATCCAATTGACTGCTGCATCTGCAGACGGACCGGTATTCCAAGAGACGCCTCGCATCTGAAAATAAAGGCCAGAACTCCAACACAAACGATAATAAGAGAAAGAAAACAGACAGCAGCAAGGTTGAAATCTCTAAGCATCAAACTGCCGACAAAGATTCCCGCTTTCAAAACAACCAGAACAAAAATCTGAAAATTACCAAAACTTCGTCCACTATTTCCAGGAGAAACAGCGGCAAAAAACAGAGTACGCTGAACCATCCAGTAAAGACAATTATAACCACCGTTTATGAGTGCAACTAGAGTCAAATCAACTTTGAGATATATTGCCAACACAAGAGCCAATTCGAGTAGCAGAGAAACGATGATCGTCCACCGAAGCTGCCCCCGGCGTAAGCGATCCCAGCACCATAGAGTAACAACAAACCCCAGGCCGCTTAAAGCAATAAACAGCGCAATACCAGAGAGAGGTGTACCATTTTTATACAGATAAACAGGAAGAAAAAAAGGAAAAAGCCCCAGTAAAAACCCGTGAAACCCAAGAAAGAGGTAGTAGGTTTGGAGTAGGTCGGTCATGTCAGATTACTTTTGGGATATGTGACAATTATTTCAACAAATGTGATAATGCATTCAGTAAATATCCTTCTGCCCTACTGCCATACTGTTGAGCCTCTCGTAGTACGGTTTCAGATTTTCAGCCTGGCCATATCTGGGGACATCATGCATTTTCAGATAAGGTCGTGAATTCACCTCAAGCAGGATAGCTTTCTGTTGACGGTAGCTGTGCTCAATTCCTTTTTCAAAAATGGCATCTACTCCAAGAATGTTTGCGCCAAAGTGATCAAGTATCCCCTCAAAAAGTTCTCTGTTATCAGAGGGGATACTGTTTTTATCAATTA
>JAOZLO010000084.1 GCA_029934775.1 Desulfocapsaceae bacterium | reverse complement strand
AGCGTTAGCTGGAATGTAAATAAAAAAATAATACACGTAGAACTAAAAAAAGAAAGCCGGCAGGATTTATATCCTTCCGGTTTTTTTTGTATGTGCATTCTAGGAGCCCGTCCTAGGAGCCTGTCCGAGAATGCATTTTACCCCAACTCTTCGTTATTTCCCGGAAAACAATGCTCGCGATATCACGTATATGGCTGTGCTTATTTTTCTGTGAAACCTCGATTTAAGAAAAAATGCCTATTCTCGGACAGCCTCCTAGAATGCATTTTCAACCTATTAATGAGTGTATTATTTTCCAACACGTATTATCATTTAGCGGTGTCCGGTTAGAAAATTGCATAAGTTAAATTCCGGATAAATGAGTTATTTTCTCCATTTTGACAAAATCATATTTTTTCCTGGAAGTACAACTGCCATGGCCATTCTTGTCAGAAACTTACTCGTCTGTTTTCTTTTTTCTGTTTTAGTCCTGTTCCTGGCATTACTCTGGTTTGTGGAACACAGGCATCCAGGCCAGGACTACAGTGAACTTATTAAACGGCTCAATAATAACCAGCTTGTTGTACTTGAGTTTACCGGCAACAGAGTCGTGTTTACCGATCGGGACGAACGTACTTTTGTGTCAACAGTACCAGATGTTGGAAGATTCCTGGAAAGAATTCAAGGAAAAGATATTCGTGTAACAGTGAAAGAAGACAGGTTTAACCTGATCTATACAACTCTAATTGCTGTATTTATAATCATCTTGATACTGGTGGCATGGTGGTCTCTGCAAAGAAACAAAAAAGAGGAAAACAACTTTGCCAGTGACAAACTCGTCAACCAGGGCAGACAAAAACTCAACATCACCTTTGAGAATATTGCCGGCATACCTGAAGCAAAGGAAGAGTTAGAGGAGGTGGTTTCTTTTCTCAAATCTCCAGGCAATTTTACAAAAATCGGGGCAACCATTCCCAAAGGTATTCTCCTTCAAGGTCCACCTGGAACCGGAAAAACGCTCTTGGCAAAGGCAGTTGCAGGTGAAGCCGGTGTGCCTTTCTACAGTTTCAGTGGCTCTGACTTTGTTGAAATGTTTGTCGGAGTTGGAGCATCCAGGGTCAGAGATCTTTTTAAAGAGGCAAAGGAAAACTGTCCCTCCATTATTTTTATTGATGAAATAGACGCAGTTGGTGGCAGCAGAACAAGTGGCAGCTCAGCAGGAGGACAGGAAGAGAGAGGCCAGACGCTTAATGCTCTATTGGTGGAGATGGACGGCTTTGATACCGGGGACACTGTTGTCGTGCTGGCGGCCACCAATAGGCCGGATATCCTTGATTCAGCCTTAAAGCGACCAGGCCGCTTTGATCGACAGATCAACCTGCTGGCTCCTGATGTAAAGGGAAGAAAAAAAATACTGGAAGTACATGGCCAGAAAGTCATTCTGCATCCAGAAATTGACTTTGAAATTCTTGCTCAGGCAACTCCCGGATTTACAGGTGCAGAGCTTGCCAACCTTGTCAATGAGGCCGCACTCATGGCAGCGAGGAAGAAGCAGGATCACATCCTCCATGAAGATTTTGAAAAAGCACGTGATCGCATTTTGATGGGCGTTGAGCGCAAGGGGTTGATCATGACTGATCATGATCGAAAAGTTCTCGCCTACCATGAGGCAGGTCATGGAATTCTTGCCAATAAATTACCGGACTCTGACCCGTTACACAAAATAACTATCGTTCCAAGAGGTATGGCCCTTGGACAGACACAGCAGATCGCCATCAGTGACCATCATGCCTATTCAAAGCAGTATCTACTCAGCAAAATAATTGTCCTTATGGGAGGACGTGCCGCAGAAGAATTGGTGTTTAAGCAACAAACTACAGGTGCCCAGGGAGATCTGCTTACTGCCACACGTATTGCCACTGACATGATCTGTAAATGGGGCATGAGCACCACTCTCGGTCCTCAGGCCTTCACTGTAGAAAGTGGTGGATTTATTGAAGGAGTAAGCGGGCGGCTGCCCATGGGGCATGATACTGAAAAATTTATTGATCGGGAGGTAAACGAACTTCTAAGTAGTTGTTTTGACCAGGCAATTCTTATTCTTTCCCAGGAAAGATGCCTTCTGGATAATCTTGCTGAAATTTTACTCCAGGTCGAGACTCTGGATGGAGAGGAATTTGATATCATCGTCGAATGCAGTGTAAAAAAAGAGACTGAGGCTGCAGAGTATCCGGAACCAAATTGCAGCACCTGCAATGCAAAAGAAAACTGCAGCCATGCCATGGGAGTAGAAGATGAGATCACTGCGTAAACTATGCAGGGCAGCTTTTCTGGGGACGGGATTCTTATTAGGTATACTTGTCATTACAGGTTTTCTGCAGAACAATATGATGGACAGCTACAACACTATCGTAAAGGAAAGCGAAGAAACTATCTTTCTTTATGCAACTATACGGGAACAGGCCACAGAAGGACTCCTGTTTAGAGATCCCATACCATTATCGAGTGCAGCAAAAGAATTTGAAAAACTTCACGGCAGACACAGCTCAATGCTCGACAACCACCTGATTCCAAGTCAATATAAGCTCTCTTTTTTGCAGGATCTCGACCTGGAACTAGTGGTAATTAATTTAAAGAATCTCGCAGAAAAACCGGATAATGAGGATTTAGTAATAGAAATAATCAGTCAACTGCGACAGATTAATAAGCAGTTCCTGCAATTTGATAGAATTATAATCAGTGAAATGAGAAACAAAGTCATGCAATACCAGAAAAGAGCCCTCATTTTAATGGGTTTAATAATTTCTTTAACCTGTTTTACACTGATAATACTCTATCAGAAATCGGTAAAACCACTGCTCGACCTCACTTCCCGGATTGAAGAAACCCAGGTAAACGATGAATTTATCGCTCTAACCGAAGAGAAAAACAGCAGCATGGAAATCCAGGCACTCACCACCTCTCTTAATCAATTGCTTCACCTGCGCCAGGAGAATAATCCTTCCAGCCTGACACACAACCAGAGAGAAGAAGAATTTTCTGCAATTATCAACGAAGTGACAAATGGACTTAATGGGATTATTAATTACTCACAACTTCTGGCGGATTATTGTGAAGCTGAAGAAATAGCTGATGAGCAGAAAGAGATTCTCTATAAAATTATTAAGACCGGAGAAAAAAGTGCCGTCATTTTGCAGAAAGGCCTCCATGGTTGAGGTGAGTAAGACAAACCAATCACTCCTGCAGAAACAACCAAAGAAAGTTTCCCCCTGCCAGACCAGTGTAGGGAATGAGCTTTTTCAGGCAATTCAAGACCCTGTCCTGGTGGTAACCCCTGAAGGCATAATTCTTGATGCAAATAATGCTGCCATCAGCGCTGCAAAAAAAAATCAATCGGAAATTATCGGCCATGGAATCTGCACTATCATCCATGGAGGCAGCTCTCCACATATCAAATGCCCTCTTGAAGAATTTTTACTTACCTGTTCGTCCCGGGTTGAAGAGACAACCCTTCCAGGCCTTGCCGGAGAATACCAGCTGACAATTTCACCAGTAAATGACCAGGATGGGACTGTGAGAAAAATTCTGCTTGTTGCAAGGGAATTGACCAGCGATGAGATGAGAAAAGCAGACTCCATGAGAACTGCCCAGATGGCAGCTATCGGGGAACTCGCTGCAGGTGTTGCCCATGAAGTCAACAATCCCATTACCGGAATTATTAATTTTGCCCAACTCCTGCTTGATGACAGTGAAAAAGATTCCCTGCAGGCTGAACTTTTAGACAGAATAGTTAACGAAGGCGAGAGAATAGCACTCATCACGAAGAATCTCCTCTCCTTTGCCCGCGAGAACAAAAATACTAACGAACTTATAGACATCGCGCAGGTAGTTAAGGACAGCCTCTCTCTTGTTGAACATCAATGCAAAAAAGACGGCATTGCAATCACCACAGAACACTCCTCCAAACCCTGCCATATATTAGGAAATTTCACTCAATTACAACAAGTTATACTCAATCTGCTGAGCAATGCCCGTTTTGCTCTCAATGAACGCTACCCGCATACTTCACCAGATAAAATAATTGAAATAACCTACAGGTCATTTATCGAGACAGAGGCTCGCCCGGTAACTCAAATCTGCATAAAAGATGCGGGAACGGGTATTCCCCAGGGTATACTTAAAAGGCTGTTTGAACCATTTTTCACGACCAAACCATCCGGAAAAGGTACTGGGTTGGGCCTTAGCATCAGCTATGGCATCATCCAGGACCATGGAGGCGTTATCAAGGTTGATTCTATAATGCACAAATACACCAGGATGATCATAGAACTTCCCTCAGCAGGTGCGTAACATGGCGGATAAAAGTACTCAGAAAAAAGGCTCACATATTCTGATAGTTGATGATGAGGCCAGTATACGTCTCACTTTTGAGATGTTTCTCACTCGTGAAGGGTACGGACCAATAATTACCGCTTCCACTTTATCTGAAGCCCTCGCTGCAATCAAGGAGCATGAATTTGATCTTATAATCAGTGATATTGTCCTTGAAGGAGAAAGAGGAACTGATCTTCTCTGCAAGATAAGAGCATCAGGCATCCAGTGTCCAGTAGTCATGGTAACAGGTTTTCCAAATCTTGATACTGCAGCTGAGGCTGTGCGCTATGGGGCGTTTGATTACATCTCCAAACCTGTAAATAAGGAAACATTGCTGAAATTTGTTCGGCAGGCATTGAATCATTGGAAACTTGAAAACGAGAAGAGAAAATTACTCCAGGAGAATGAAAAATTTAAGCGATACCTGGAAACAATCTTCAGTTCAGTAAAAGATGCCATTATCACAATTAACAATGAGCTTAACATCGTTCAACTTAATGAAACAGCTAAGCAATGGCTCCCTTACTCTGAATCCGACAAACAGACCAGCCTCAAGTCCTGTCAAAGTGAAATGGGAAAAGCCTGCCTGCGTGACGCTGAACAGGTGTTGTCCACCCGGCATGTAGTGAAGGAACACCAGGTTGAATGCATGAAAGCAGATGGAACTGTGCGCATCATAAGTCTCAATGCAGCACCGCTGGAAGATGGATTCAAGGAGTTTGACGGTGTTGTCATAGTAGCTAGAGATATCACCCTTACTGCGCCGGAGACAGAGAACGAAAACAGGCACACATTTCACGGTTATATTGATTCCAGCAAGGTAATGCAAAATGTCTACAGGTTGATTGAAAATGTAGGGAAAGTAGATACCGCTGTTCTGATAACAGGTGAGTCCGGGACAGGCAAGGAGCTTGCTGCAGAAGCACTCCATGCAGAAAGTGGTCGACACAATCTGCCGCTCGTTAAAGTAGATTGTGCGTCCATACCTGAAGAGTTGCTTGAAAGTGAACTGTTCGGGCATAGGAAAGGAGCGTTCACCGGAGCTGATAGAGACCGTCCCGGCAGATTAATTCAGGCTGATAAAGGAACACTCTTTCTTGACGAAATTGGAGACGTTTCTCCACGTATGCAATTACGTTTACTCCGATTCCTTCAGGAAAAGACTTTTACACCGGTTGGTCAGGATAGTCCTGTGCATGTAGACGTCAGAATTATAGCAGCAACTAATGTCGATTTTTCTGAAAAAGTGAAGAATGGCAGCTTTCGAGAAGATCTCTACTATCGATTGAAAGTTGTTGAGGTAAAATTACCTCCACTGCGTGACAGAAAAGAAAGTCTTCCGCTTCTCACTCATCATTTTTTAGCACTTTTTCGCGACAGGCTAAAACGCAATATTAATGGCATTTCAGATCAGGCCATGGAGGCACTTATCCGATATTCGTGGCCGGGAAATGTCCGTGAATTACGCCATATCATTGAAAGATCCTGTATTTTATGTGAAAATTCAACTCTTTCCCTGGAACATTTTCCAGATGAAATTCAAGTGCCGGTAAATCCTGCAAGAGAACAGACAGAGAATGAAACACAAAATGAACAGGTGACTCCCCCCCTTCCCTATTTGAGTGAAAAAGATGAAATTATTGATAGTATAAAACGCGCCCGGGGTAATAAATCTAAAGCAGCTCGTCTTCTAAAAATTGATCGCTCTACTCTTTATCGTAAAATGCAGAGGCTAGGTATTTCTACCGACGATGCAACACCTGTATCAGCGACAACCGCCACCTAAAGCCAGAAAAACTGTTGCGTTTATGTGGCACACCACATAAACGCAACAGTTTTTCTGGCATGTGCAACAATCTTGCAACACTTATTGTTTTTCCTGTCCCTCTTCAAAAGACACACTTCCTTTTACACTAATAGAAGTTTATATATTGTTATTTCAAAGAGTTAAATCGTTTTTATTTTTTTATGATTTATTTTCCTTCATTTTGGCACGCACCATGCAAGTAGAACACAAACCAGAGCGAACAGAAATAAAATACATTATAACCCGGCACCCTTACAGGAGATAACAATGAAAAATGCAACTACAATCACCAGAGAAAGAACTGATGCCCTCGACAACGTCAATGTTGAAATCAGCAAAGTAGGCGTTGGAGCTATTGCCATCACTTCTTCCCTCATCGGCTGTTGGGCTGTTGCCTGTCTCATTTCCGGCATGGTCAGCAGTGGTGGCCCTGCAGGTCTTGTATCAAGTTTTATTTCAGCCATCGCTGGATAAAAGATATAAATCAAAACATACACATCTCCTGAAAATGATAACAGAGGTCACTCACGTGGAAGAAAAAGCGATCACCAGAGAAAAAAACAGATCAACCACTACTGTACATGAAATCGAGCAAACCAGTAGTGAACTCTATAAAGTCGGTATGTATACTACAGCAACATTCGCCGCAGTAATTGGAGTCTGGAGTGTTATCTGTCTATCCAGTGCTTTTATTTCCACCGGTGGACCTGTGGCTCTTATTAAAAGTTTGTTCAGTGCCATGTTTTGAGCCATAAAAATATACTTTTTATATACAGCAAAACAGCATTGTGAAATAATCCAGCTGACCAGGGTTGGTACATAGATTACAGATTACCCGGTAAAACCTTTTTACCGGGTAATCCATTTTGAGCCAGAGAGATTTATCTCCCTGGCTTTTTTGCTGTTTTTATTCAAGGCAGCCTCAAGTGATATCAACCAATATACGGTGCCATGCCCATTGTGCCCGGAGCACATTCTGCTAACTCTTGAGGGGCTGCAAAAAACAGTTTACATTTCTTATGAATCTCGTTTTACTGCCTGAACAACCAGATGTTCATGTAACGGAAAAACAAAGTTTTCCATAAGCAAAAGACACATTCTCTCACCACAGAGAGCACAGAGGACACAGAGAAAAATCTCTGTGCTCTCTGTGTCCTCTGTGGTTTAAGTTTTTTCTTTTTATTACTCCTGTTTCAGGGGTATGGTACTAATGAGGGATACCCACAGGAACTCTATGGCAATTCTAATTCGTAATCTTTTTATCTTTTTTCTTTTTACCGTTCTCCTCGTTCTCGGTTATGGTATCTGGAAGATTGAGCATAGATTGCGAACAGTGACCTACAGCGAGTTTCGATACTGCCTCACCAACCATGACCTTGCAGCAATAACTTTTATCGGTAACAAGGTAATTGCCAAACATCGTGCCGGAGACCATTATGAAACCACCGTTCCTAATGCCGAAAAACTGATTTCTGAACTGCAGGAAAAAAATATCCAGATCATCTTTAAAAAAGATCGCTCCGAACAAATTTTTCAAAGCATTGCCCTGATTTATTTAGTTTTACTTGTTCTCACCGTTATAATTTCTCTCAGCAGGAAAAAAAAGCTTGAGGAGGAAGAAAGCAAATTCGCTTCAGATAAGCTTATTCTCCCGGACAGTGATAACAGACAACAGGTCACTTTCGAAGACGTAGCAGGTATACCTGAAGCCCTCGATGAGCTCCAGGAAATTGTAAATTTCTTAAAAAACCCTGATCAATATAGTCAAATTGGTGCAGTCAGTCCTAAAGGAATACTGCTGCAAGGTCCACCTGGAACTGGAAAAACTCTGCTTGCAAAGGCAATTGCCGGCGAAGCTCAAGTACCTTTCTACAATTTCAGTGGTTCAGATTTTGTTGAAATGTTTGTAGGCGTCGGTGCCTCCAGGGTAAGAGATATTTTCAAAGAGGCTAAAACTCATGCCCCCTGCATAATTTTTATCGATGAAATTGATGCTGTTGGCGGCAGACGTGCCGGCGGAGCTACCGCCAGTGGTCAGGATGAGAGGAGCCAGACACTCAATGCGCTGCTCGTAGAAATGGATGGTTTCAACAGTTCTGATACAATCGTCGTTCTGGCCGCAACGAACAGACCTGATATTCTTGATCCAGCCTTAAGACGCCCCGGCCGCTTTGATCGACAGGTAAACATCTTATCTCCCGATCGAAAAGGCCGGGAAAAAATTTTACAGGTCCATGGTGCCAGAGTGTCTCTTGCAGCTGGCCTGGATATTGATAAAATCGCCCATATGGTTCCCGGCTTTACTGGGGCTGAACTTGCAAATCTTGTCAATGAAGCTGCTCTTATGGCCGCCAGAGATGGTAAAAGCAATATCGATTATTCTGATTTCGAGCAAGCCCGGGACCGTATCCTGATGGGCGTTGAACGTAAAGGGATGATTCTATCCGATAATGACCGTAGAGCACTTGCCTTCCATGAAGCAGGGCATGCCATAGTTGCCAAATCTCTCCCGGAAGCAGATCCCATTCATAAAATAACCATTATTCCACGAGGTCGTGCTCTAGGTCAGACTCAGCAACTCTCTGTTACTGACCGAAGTAGTTACAGCTACGAATACCTGAAGAGCAGAATTACTATACTCATGGGCGGAAGAGCAGCAGAGGAGATAGCTTTTAGCCAGCGTACAACCGGTGCCCAGGGTGATATCATCCAGGCAACTGAAATTGCAACCAATATGATTTGCAAATGGGGAATGAGTGAGATCATAGGACCCCAGGCCATGGTTACCGATGATCCGGGTTTTCTGGGTGGCAATATGCAACGATTTGAAATGAGTGATACAACTTCAGAGTCTATTGATAATGAAATAAAAAAACTCCTTGAGATATGTAATGATGAAGCAATTACTATTCTCAAAAAGAAGTACTACCTCCTCAAACAACTTGCAGATATCCTCCTGCAGGTAGAAACTCTGGATGATGAAGAATTTGAGATTATTTTAGCCTGTAACTTTAAAACAAAGATAGAGGAAGGGATCATAGCAACTCATCAATGTCAAAAATGTCCCGCAGCAGATAGCTGTATACACTCAAAGCTTAAAAAATAATTCATGCACTCTTTGAAAAAAACCAGTTA
>JAOZLO010000083.1:8298-9297 GCA_029934775.1 Desulfocapsaceae bacterium | reverse complement strand
GTTTCACAATTGGAGGCAGCATATGAAATGCCTTTCTTGTATATGATAATAGATTTCTTCTGGCACGATCGGGGTTAAACTGCCTCAGATTATTATGCTCTTTCATGCCGGCACCCTACATTATAGTTATCATGAGTTACTATTTTCACCTGAACCACTTGGTCAGCACAACAAAAGGATTTCGGAGGAAAAACATCTCTCCTTCAGGCTGATCAACACTATTAAGGGGGCAGGCAAAGTTCATACATTTAGCGCATAGCAAAAACTTCAGTGTTGTGAAAAAGTTGCATTGGTTATCAGGTACAGTGCAAAGAGAAGCCAAGTTTGAATAAGAAAGAAAAAAGGCAGGGGACATCCCCCAAACGATAGCAATTTCGCTTACCCCCGGCTACCTGATAATGCCTTTATCATTTTAGATTTGTGGCGCCCTTACCATGTATTTATTTTCAACATTGAAAATGCTTGATTTGGAAATTACTTCAAATCCAAATTTTTTATAAAAAAGGACATTTTCATCTAAATCTGTTTCTAAATATGCCCTTGCAAAACATTTATCCACTTCCTTGCAAAAACGCGCCATAAGTTTAGAACCTAACCCTAGCCTTCTATGAGATGGAAGAACTCCTATAGGCCCAAGGTGCCAATGTTGTTCCACAGGATCTCTAATTGACCATTCTCTAAGCCAGAAATTTTTCCTATAATTAATATCGTTTTCGTCTACTTGTTCTTTTACTTTACCCTCAATTTTCCGTCCCACGCATGATTTCATTCTCATAACACTAACAATTTTATCACGTTCTTTGGCAAGAAAAGTAATACCAGGGAGATTGGAGAATAGTTCAATAAACATTCTTTCGATTTCCATGCGTTGCTTCTCATCACTACCCTTCAAAACAGCAATATGAAGAGGATTATTTAGCATGGCAATGCTGAGTACTTTTGCCGATTCCCGTAGATCGCTTAATTCCATTAAGGAAATATTGAATGTATCCATAATTT
>JAOZLO010000083.1:0-8288 GCA_029934775.1 Desulfocapsaceae bacterium | reverse complement strand
TTCACGTCCTGCGTAGAGTTGCAATTTACTTCTTTTAGCAGTCACAAATCAGACGTCTTCTTCTTTTCCCAATGGCAAGCAACAGACGGATTTCGTAGAAAAACAGCTCTCTTTCAGGCTGGCCAACACTATTGAGGGGACAGGCAAAGTTCATACACTTTACGCAAAGAAAAAACTTCAGTGTTATGAAAAATAATAGCTTTGCCATGTATTGACATTACATCTTAACTTACTAGAACTAATGCGGGACACGCCCCGCAACCCAAGGCTATTAGACTGTTAGGGGATGTGTTTTTGTTTTTCCTAACAGCCTTCAGCCTAAAAAGATAATGGCCTATTATTGATATAAACCAATGCTTTCTTTACTTTGATTTCATTGTTTTTTATTACAGAAGTTCAGAAGTAAGGCACTAATATATAAATGGAACAAACTTCTTTGTAGACCTAGAATATTCAGTAAATTCATGTTTGTATTTCTTGTTAAGGTGCTCATCTAGCCTGGGGATTTCAAATGTAATGAAATATACAACCATACCCATCGATATACACAAGCAACCTATATTGTATGTAATCAATGCTAATCCAAAATAGGCAATAGCATCTCCAAAGTAATTAATATGCATTGAGTATTTAAAGAGTCCTGAAGTATATAGTCGCCCTTTGTTTTCTGTAATTCTTTTCCAGGAAAACCGTTGGTAGTCAGCCAAGCTATTGATAGTAGATCCAAACAAAAATATGAATATCCCGAAAATATCGATTATTCCAATTGAGTCTGGGCGACTTCCTGCGGATATACAGAAAAAATAAAACATCATGAAAAACAAAATTGTAACAAGGGCGGCCTCGATCCAGCTAATCTTTCGCTGCATGAAAATGAAGAGGCCCATGGTGAATCTTACTGAGTAAATGAAACAACAAATGAGCATGATTATTTGTCTGTAGATATTCCCCTCAACTTTTTCAAAACTTAGAACATCCATGAACCATTCTGAATAGCCGGTTGTTAATGCCGTAGCAGTAAGAGTACCCGCTATAACACCTATAGACATGAATACCTTTGCTGGAATTGAGGGTGAGTGCTTATTTAGAAAAATCATTCTGATCCTTTATTGGAGGTTACTCCGAAAATGTCACTTCAATGTAGTGGCTTATCCACTTGAAAACCCGTCTCCAGCTAAATCAATGCGTAAGTCGTTCAGCCATGCGCAAAATTCTGTAATAATTTGAATGGAGGGTCGTCATAACAGCCACGTAATTATATTCTGCCCGGGAAAGCGTTGAGACACCATCCAGTAACTCGGATTCGGTTTGCATCCCTTCATTATACTTCAACCTGGTGAAGCGTAGGTTTTGCCTGGCCTGATTTATGTTTGTTTGTGCGGCTTTGATATTATCCCGACTGACTTCGTAATCAAGATAGAGGCTTCACACCCAGATAGTGGAGGGCGACATTTTGTAATATATCTTGCTAGATTCCTTCTAATTTATAAATTTCGATATTGCGTAATAGAGAGGCTGACTTGACATTTTATTTATCTTTAAAATCCCGCAAAAAGATTGGCCGAAACAGCGCCATACAATACGGAGTTTTCTTTGGCTTCAAGCGTGGAAGCTTCATCAAGAGAGTTGACGGTATAGGCGATATCCACCGACGGGTAATACCCACTCATTGCTAAGCGTTCTCCTCTGGCAGCATTCTCCAGATTGTTTTTATATCGTTGCACCAATTGTCTGTTCTTAAGGGCGGTACTCTGCAAATCTGCAAGATTTGTTGAATTGGCGCAAGCAAACGGTATAAGGATAAAAAAAAGTGATTAACAGCATGACATGTCTCATCAGTTTAACTCCTCTTCTGGTCCTTCTCGCAGGCCGCTTTTGTTCTGTGAGTGATATTGTCTTTTTGGGCCAGAAAAAAATCTCTTAAGTGATGTTTACCGTAGGGCGGTGCAACCAAATCAATTGAAAGAACTGTCATGAAAAATTCAATGGGGCCATAGGTTTTTACAGATGCAAAAAATTTCAGTATTGTTAAAAACCAATTACTTAGCCAGGTTGGAACCCTGGATATTTTGAGCGGTTTCTCCACGGTCTCAAATGCCATGGTTGCAATCTCACTGTGTGTCAAGATGTCAGGGCCACCAACATTGATTCTATTCTCATCTCCAATAGCTGCAAAAACACAGGCTTCTGCCAGGTCTTCACCATGAATAGGATTTATTTTACATTGACCGGATCCGAACACATATCCTCTTCCTCTATGGGCCATCTGTAGATATTCAAGCATATCTGAGAAGAATC
This sequence comes from Desulfocapsaceae bacterium, assembly GCA_029934775.1. GTDB lineage: Bacteria > Desulfobacterota > Desulfobulbia > Desulfobulbales > Desulfocapsaceae > Desulfomarina. The sequence continues at coordinate 5,990 of JAOZLO010000083.1, read as the reverse complement.
CGTTGGGATAGACGATCAGATAATTTAGGCCGGAATCTTTCAACTCCTCTGTGAACCGTATTTTTGCCTGGATGGGTTTTAAATCTTTCATTTTTTCAGCGTTGAATACTGAAACGTAGATAAACCTCGAAACTCCTTCTAGCCTGGCCTCTTCAAGAAGGTTCTTGTTTGCCTGATAATCCACATCCATATACGTCAAATTATCTTTTTGTTTGGTAATCCCTACCGATGAGAACACAATATCAATATCTTTACATATCCCGTGCAAAGACTTGGGTTGTGTCACTTCACCTATATATTCCTCATCAACATAATGACTGAGATCTTCAAGTTTGTCGAGATTTCTTGTTAAAGCGCGAACCCAGAAACCCTGTCTCTTGAATTCCTTGACCACATACTGTCCTAAATATCCTGTTGCCCCAGCAACCAATACCTTTTTCATTTTATCCTGCACTATCCCATAGTTGTTTTAAAAATAAGAGTTTAAACGAATTAGCCTATCGATCAAAATGCCTTAAGCTCCAACCGGCTTTCCAGCCAATTGACGCAGCCTTGCTATCACACTTTTCTTCATTTCTGCCAGATCTTCAAAAAATGAATACAGGGTCGGCACAACCAGTAACGTTAAAAAGGTCGCAACCATAAGACCAAAAGCCACAACAATTGCCATTGATCGCCACATTTGACTCGATTCGCTCACCCAGGAAATGGCCAGGTTATGAAAGTCAAAGGATACACCTGTAATCATGGGAAGGAGGCCGAGAATTGTTGTGATGGCAGTTAAGATTACCGGGCGCAGACGGGTTGCTCCTGCCGAAACCACTGCTTGTCGCACACCCATACCACGCTCTCGCAGTTTGTTGATATAATCGATAAGTACAATACCGTTGTTCACCACAACACCGGCAAGAGAGATAACTCCGACACCGGTCATGATGATACCAAAAGGCTGTTTGAATACAGCGAGTCCCAAAAACGCTCCACCCAATGAAAGGATAACCGACATCATGATAATAATGGGCATGGTAATGGAATTGAACTGGCTCACCAGAATGAAAAAAATGAGAAAGAGAGCAATAATAAACGCCTTGCCGAGAAACTCCTCAGATTCCTGCTGCATCTCCATTTCACCAGTGAATTTTACAGAATAGCCTGGCGGCAGAACGATATCGTTTAATATCTCCTCAGCCTGGGCACGAGCCACCGGTCCTGGTATCTGAGTCTCATCCACATTGGCCTGAACAGTGACTACCCGCTGATTATCGATTCGCACAATATCTCCTATGGTACCGGTGTATTCAATGTCTGCAAGTGTTGAGAGCGGCACCATTTCACCGGAAGGAACAGGGATCATCAGTTCTCTTAAAACATCGGTTAAACGCCTGTCTTTTTCGGGTAACTGTACCGTTATGTCGTAATCCTTATTGTTTTCGCGAAAGGTGGATACATCCAGACCGTTATAGGCGGTTTTCAGAGCAAAGCCGATCATATCTGTGGAGAGGCCAAAAAGCGCAGCTTTCTGGCGATCAATTACCACCTGGATCGAAGGAGTTCCCTCATTGTAGTTATCCCGAACATCATTAACATGTGGGATCTTGACGATTACTTCTCTGATTTGCTTTGATATTTTTCCAAGCACTGCCAGTTTATCGCCGGATATTTCAATATTGATCGGCGCACCGGTAGCAGGCCCTTCTTCAGCTGCGGCAATGGTAATCGTAGCGCCCGGTATATCAGCTACCCGTTCTCGAATTTCATTCATTGTCTCAAAAGAAGAACGTTTCCGCTCTTCAAGATCGATGAAGCGAACCCCGATATTATTAGGAGTATTCTGGCTGAACATGGCAACACCGCTGGAGGTGGTTACCGCCTTGGTATAAATATTCTTGATATTTGCCAGATCACTTGGCCCCATGAAGCTTGAACCATCCGCATTTTCATGTGTTTTTAGTTTATACGCTCCGTCATACATTTCTGCCTCGATTGCTGAACTTTCTTTTCCGGCCGGGATGTTTCCGGTAATTGCCAGCTCGACTCTTTTGATCAGTCGATCAATATATTCAAGATCTGCCCCCTCGGGAGGTTCCACATTGACATACATTGACTTGGGCTCAAAATCCGGGAAAAACTCAACTGGTTTTTCCAACCCGATAACAAGCATCCAACCTTGAAATAACAGAATCAAGAAAGAAACAGCGGCCAATATGACAGTGATCGGTCTGTTAAGTGCAAATCGAAGAACACGGGTATATCCTTTCAGCAACTGTCCTTTGATCTCGACAGGTTTTTCAACAGCAGCCGCAATATCTTTTATGGATATGCTGTGTTGTTTTTCTCCCGACTTTACTTTCATAAATAATGAGGCCAGAGCCGGATTGATCACCATGGCTACAAACAGACTTGATGATAGAGTGACAATCAGTGTCAGGGGTAGATATTTCATAAACTCACCCATTATTCCGGGCCAGAACAGCATGGGGAAAAAAGCCGCAAGAGTAGTTATTGTTGAGCCGATCACCGGATAGGCGACCTCGGATGTAGCCCGCAAGGACGCCTCAAATCGGGGCGCCCCCTGTTCCATGTATCGGTAAATATTTTCAATAATGACGATGGCATTATCCACAAGCATGCCCAGCGCCAGGGTAAGACCGAAAAGAACAACTATATTGAGTGTAATGCCCAGTAGATAAAGGATCGTAAATGAGAGCAGCATGGAAAATGGGATTGCCATACTGACAAGAATAGCGTTGCGTATTCCCATGGCAAAGAAAATCACCACAACAACCAGGAGTAGCCCGGTAAGGATATTGTTTTCCAGATCCGCCACCATTCCTTTAATATCCGTAGCTTTGTCCATCACCTTGACAATAATTGTACCACCCGGCCAGAAGTCTTTTTCCTGCTCAATCAGATCATCAACCTGCCTGCTGATCGAAATGATGTTTTCACCGGTACGCTTCTTTACAGCAATACTGACCGCGGATTGACCATCCAGCCTTGAACGGCTGGTTTCTTCCTTAAAACCATCAATTACCGTTGCCACATCTTTGAGATACACCGGTTGACCGTTATGTGTTCCCATAACCAGACCATAAATTTCGTCCGGACTCTTAAATTCACCTGGTACCCGCAACTGAAAACGACCATTTCCCATGCGGATTGCTCCGCCGGAAGTGTTCCGGTTTTCACTGAATAGTTTCTCTTGAAAGGTAGATATAGACATGCCGTAATAGCCGAGTTTGTCAGGTATGACCTCAACTCGAATTTCACGTTCAAGACCACCCGTCACTTCCACCTCCAGAACACCTGATATGGTTTCAATATCATCCTTAAGATTATCGGCGATCTCTTTCAAACACGGTAAACCACAGGTGCCAGCCAGTGAATAGACACCAATCGGCATTTCAGAGAGATTCACCTCAAAGACTGCCGGATCATCTTCCAAATCAGCTGGTAGCTCACCTTTTGCCTCATCCACCTTGTCTTTGACATCCTGAAGGGCCTTGTCAATGTCAGTTCCTGCGATAAATTCAATATTTATTGAAGAGAGTCCTTCAGAACTGACTGATTGGATTTTTTTCACACCCTCAATAGCTTTTAGTTTCTTTTCAATCTCGATGGTAACGGCCGTCTCTATGTCAGTTGGAGACACTCCCCGATAGCTGGTTGAGACAAATACATACGGGATAGTAATATCAGGATCGCTTTCTCGGGGGAGCACTATATAACTGTATATGCCGCATACAATTATGATCACAGCAAGCACCATCACACTGACAGATTTATTAACAGCGGTATCGGAAATAATCATAGCAGTGCCTCTGTGGGGTCATTGAGCACCCTGACGATGTTTAACTTATGCCCCTCATCAATGTCTCGATGACCTTCAACAACTACCCGGCTGCCGGGGGAGAGTCCGCTCGTTATTTGCACCCGCCAGTCCTCGATTATGCCGAGCTCCACCAGTTTGAGCTGGGCCACCCCGCTTTCTTCAACATAGACAAACTGGCGGTTTTCTCTTTTAATGACCGTATAGAGTGGTACAACAGCACTGTTTTCAAAAGTCTCCTTCACGATTTGTGCCCTGAAAAACATACCGGGCAGAATCTGGTTATTTTCATTATCAATGGCGAGTTCAAGCCGATAGAGTCTGGCTCCATTTTCCGGCGCACTGGCAAGAAAATGTCTGCGGCCGGTTACCTCTTTGTTTTTTAAGGCCTGGATGGTCAGCGTTACATTTTTAATACCACGCACCTGGTCCACATCCGATTCAGGGATACCGACTACAGCCTTCACTTTATCAATTTGCAAAATTTCAGCCACCGGATCGGCAACACTAAGTAAGAGACCTTTTGTTGCGTCCAGACGCTGGATTACCCCGGGAATCGGTGCTGTAATCGTGCACCTGGAAAGCATGAGCTTTGCATTCTTGAACGCAGCTTTACTGGTTTTCAACTCGGCACCCAGCTTTTCAAGCTCGGCCGAAGGAATTATTCCCTTATTAAATAAGGTGGTAATACGATTATGGTTTGCCTCTGACAACTGGTAAGTAGCTCTGGCGCTATCGAGTGCGATCTGGAACTCAGCAGGATCAAGTCTGGCAATCACTTGACCTTGTGTCACCTTGTCGCCTTCTCTAACCGCAACTTCAATAACCGTACCGTGAACCTTGCTCGAAAGTATGAGTTTTTCCCATGGTTCAATAACTCCAGGCAGGTTTATCCGGTCATAAATTGTACTTGGATTAATGCTCAGCAAAACAACATTTGCAGCCGGACGTTCCTTTGCGATTGCTTGTTTTTTCTCAGCAGTTATTCGTGCCTTTTCTGTTTCAATTGTCTTTGAAAGCCCGATAATTGCACCAAAGAGTATGGCAAGAAACAAAACCGAAAAGAAAATCGGCTTTTTAATGAAGCAATGTTTCTGGGGGCTTGTGATTATATGATTCCTCTTCATGACTTTTCTTCCTCTTTTTCACTTCTTTCCACCCATATTGAGTGATCAACTAATCCATATTTTTTAAAAGTATTACACAACGATAAACCAATGGCACTTCCTTGAGATTCAGGCTGATTCGTATTCCAATGCAAACAGATTGAACAATCATCAACTGTCACGTGATCAAATATTTTTGTTTCCAGCAAACCATGACAGTTTCTGCACTCAGCAATGAAGTTCGCTAATTCTGCGGCAACATTTGACTGCACTGTCTGAACTTTGATAAATTCCATCCATTTCATTGTTTTTCTCCATTTGAGCTTTGCATTCATATAAGCAATTTATGTGCCTAATAGTGAGGGTGAGGAATTTCATTGTGTTTAAGGTGTGTTAGCTGATCTTGTTTTTGAAACTTTGAGAGCAATATTATTGTTCTGTGAAATATGACAGCTTTACCTGTTGTATTTCACAGAACTGCGTTATATTGACAAATACGACAGCTTCTTTTTTTAGGTCATTTTTTTTGAGGAAAACTAAAATGGGTATCAATGATAATGATTTTTTTCGCGAAGCAACGCTGAGAATCTGCGGTAGTCTGGAAATTGAAAAAGCACTCGGTTCTTTCTTTCAGTTTATTCAGAATCAAATACCAATGGACATAGTAATTTTACAACGTTTTGATACCACCGAAGGTGCAATGCGAACCATAGCGATAGCCGATGAAAATGAGCACAGCAGTGTAGATTTTTTAACACCATTATCAGAAGAAGCCAGAAACTATGACCATAGTAAGCTAACGAAACTACACGGTGTTCACCTCTTTCATTCCCCCTTTAAATGCCCGGTAAGCCGGGAAATGCTCGAATTTCACGAAAGCCCTTGCACTTCCCTGATGGTTATGCCCCTCCAGTCGGATGAACAGGTTATCGGACATCTGGTGTGTATTACAGCCGGGGAAGAAAAATACACAGTTGAGCATGCCCGTTTGATTTCATTGCTAAAAGAACCGTTTGCGATTTCATTGTCCAACACACTCAAACACCGCAGTGAGC
>JAOZLO010000532.1 GCA_029934775.1 Desulfocapsaceae bacterium | reverse complement strand
ACTCATAAATCCATACGATACGTGTTGCAATTTTCTAACCGGACATTACTGACTTATACCCCCTTGTGGGGTGTTAGAAGAGTGGAGGAATCATGAACAAAAAAATTCAGATAGCACCATCTATACTGTCAGCGGATTTTACACAACTGGGTGATGAGATCCGGGCTGTAGATAGTGCAGGGGCGGATGTTATCCATATAGATGTAATGGATGGCCTGTTTGTACCAAACATAACCATAGGTCCTCTCATTGTTGAGGCAGTCAGGAGGGTAACGGATAAGGAGCTGGATGTTCATTTGATGATTGTAAACCCGGATAAATATCTGGAATCATTCGCTGATGCTGGCGCAGACTGGATTACTGTGCATGTTGAATCGTGTACGCATCTTCACAGGACAATAGCCAGAATTAAAGAGTTGGGGAAGAAATCCGGAGCTGTTCTCAATCCTGCCACCTCCCTTTCTACTCTGGATTATGTCCTTGAGGATCTTGATCTGGTTATGCTCATGTCGGTTAACCCCGGTTTTGGCGGGCAGTCATTTATACCCTCAACCCTTGCCAAGGTCTGGCAACTGCGTCAGCGTATTGATTCGATGGGCTTGTCCGCAGGAATAGAGCTGGATGGTGGAATCAGTGAACATACCATCGGGGATGCGGCTGAAGCTGGAGCAAATATTTTTGTAGCTGGATCTGCTGTTTTTGGTAGTACTGATTACCAGGGGACAATCAGCCGATTGAAAACAAATGCAAAAAAAGGTGCTGCAGGTGCAAATTCATAATGGAGGTACATCCGGTTTGGAAAAACTGATTGATATGACAACGACCAGCAGCTGGGTAAAATTAAAAGCACTGGCAGAGGTCCCTTATGATCTCACGGCAGAAGGGGCGCTGGGGGCAGGAAGCAGAATGGAGCGTTACGTAAGCCGGTCTCATCTTATGAAGTTGTTTTTTGCAACTCAGCGGATAGACGACGAGGTCCTTACCTGTTTGCAGGAGCTGGCTGATGAACTTGTGCTGGTGGAGCAGTTTAAGCAAATGCGCAGGGGAAAAATTATTAACAGAATAGAGGGATATGAAAGTGAAAACAGGCAGGTACTGCACACTGCATGCAGGGATCTGTTTTCTTCGGCCCCCGTCGAACCGGTTGCAACGGGCCAGGCCAAAGTCGAACTTGAAAAATTAAGAGTTTTTCTCGGTGAATTGGAGAGTGGTGCACTGCTCAATCATCGGGGAAAAACCTTTGACACGATGATTCAGATTGGGATTGGCGGTTCTGACCTTGTTCCCAGATCCATTTATGAAGCATTGAAGCCCTACGGTATAACGGGCAGGAAAGTTTTTTTTATCTCTAATGTAGACCCTGATGATGCTGCCCGGGTTCTGGCCGAGGTCAATCTGGAAACCTGCCTGGTAAATATTGTATCCAAGAGCGGAACAACCCTTGAAACCCTGACCAATGAACGTCTGATACGTTCCATGATGGAAGAAAGAGGATTGAACCCCGATCACCAGTGCATTACTGTCACCGGTGAGGGGAGCCCCATGGATAATCCAGATGAATATCTGCGTTCTTTTTATATGTTTGACAATATAGGAGGAAGATATAGTTCGACTTCGATGGTTGGTGCGGTGATGCTTGGCTTTTATATCGGTTTTGACAGGGTAATGGAGTTTCTGAAGGGAGCAGCTATTGTCGATTATGAGGCAGAACAAACTGATATTTATGAAAATATTCCGCTGATGCTGGCACTTCTTGGGATATGGAATCACAATCTTCTTGGCAGTAGTAGCCTGGCAATTTTACCGTACAGTCAGGCGCTTCACCGTTTCACAGCCCATCTGCAGCAGTGCGATATGGAAAGTAACGGCAAATCCATTAATCGTAGAGGGGAGAGAGTTGAATATAAAACCGGACCGGTAATCTGGGGAGAACCAGGAACAAACGGTCAGCATGCTTTTTATCAATTGCTTCACCAGGGAACTGAGGTAATTCCTGCAGAGTTTATCGGTTTTTCCAGGTCTCAGACAGAGGTGGATAAAAATGTGCAGGGGTCAACGTCTCAGGAAAAACTGTTATCAAATTTATTTGCCCAGGTAGTCGCACTGGCGACAGGTCAGGTATCTGCCAACCCAAATAGGAAATTTGAGGGAAACAGGCCAAGCAGTTTGCTTTTTGCGGAACAACTGACCCCCGAAGTGATGGGAGCAATTCTGGCCGCTTATGAAGCCAAGATAGTTTTTCAGGGATTTTTATGGAATATAAATTCGTTTGACCAGGAGGGCGTCCAGCTCGGAAAAGTCCTGGCCGCCAGATTTTTGAAGGCAATAACAGGTCATTCAGATGATGTGAACAGTGTTGAAAATAAATTTCTTCAGCAACTGTCTGATCGCCAGCAGTGACGCATTTGAAGTATGAATGACTGTTCATTTTTGACGCTTGTGAGGAGGATTTTTTGTTGACAAATCTCCATAGCAAAGATATGCTCACTCGCTGAATGGTAATTCATTATTTACAGGAACTATTTTTGTCTACACGTTGAATCAGATCAGATTGTGGTCTGGGAGGGCAGGAATAAACTGAAAGTGTAGTTTAGATTTTTGTTTAGAGTAGAAGAATCGGTTAAGGTTGAAGTTAAAAAGTAATTTCAAAGGAGGAAATCATGGCGAAACATGAGACACCCTTGTTGGATCAGTTGGAGAGTGGCCCGTGGCCAAGCTTCGTCACCGACATAAAGCGCCAGGCGGAGACTAAGCCTGAGTGCTGGGATATTCTTGGTGTCCTGGAGTTATCTTATAAAGAGAGAATCACTCACTGGAAGCATGGTGGTATTGTAGGTGTATTTGGAT
>JAOZLO010000531.1 GCA_029934775.1 Desulfocapsaceae bacterium | reverse complement strand
ATCAAAAGATCGCCCAAATTACTTGATTACTACTCTTGAGTCAAGTAGAAAATGAAATTTTAATTATTCTTCAAATCACGAATGTAGTCTTTGGTTAAAGAAGGATGATCCTTAACGATTTTATGAAGCCTGGTTGAGATGTTGTTGCTTAGGAATTCATCGATTTGTGAATATGTCATATCCTTAGAAACAGCTTTCTTGACGGCGTCTATAAACGCATTTTGGTCGGTCTCACTTTTAATATAAGAGAAAATACCTGCAGTAAAAACTTGTTCAGTATTTTTTTCAAGAGAAGTTAAACGTTGCACGATATTATCTCTGTTTGTGTTTGTTTTGGTATGGAGGAGTCCTAATGTTACAATCTGCTCTCTCAATTCACTGTCATTGATTTCATCAAACTTAGATTTGAGTGTTGTGACAATTTCATTGAGCTCTTTTTCAGAGTCCTGGAGTTTTACCATTGTCTGACTGAGTTCTTCCATTTGTTCTTTAAGAACAGAATTTCGCTCAGTAACTCCAGAAAATTCCTTATCATTTTTCTCAATAATCTTTGCAAAATCCTTATTAACAGCGATATGTCCGTCATTGAGTTCTCTGATTTTATCCTCAAGAGTTGCATTATTTTCCGTAAGTTTTTTAATTTCCTGCTCCATCTGCTTGTACTCCTCTTGGGAAATGCTGGTATTAGACTCGTTATTGCAGCATAACAATTTGTTTGTAAAAGGTTGTAAGACTAATGGAAGGCTTTTTTTAAGATCTAAGTACATTTCTGATGCTTTTTCACGAGATTGAAGATATACAGCTCCGAGAAAAATAGCAACAAGGATGGCGATTGACAGGGGAAGCGCAATGGCAAGCCCAATAAGCAAGAGAATTAAGTTGCCTATCCCTGTAAAAAAACCAAGAATACTGGCCCCGGGGTTTGAGGAGGATATAAGAGTAAAAAGGACTATTACAACACAAAGAATAGCAGCAGATTGTATTAACGGTTTGCGAAACTGACTGTTTCCCATTTTGTTCTCCTGAAAGCAAAATTTCTAAAGTACTAACACCCCACATAAGGGGTATTCATCTAAACTGTGTTTAATATCCTTGATTCGGGGATAGTTAAAATAGATTTGTCCAAATAATACCATCTGGTTGGCAAATTGCAATAGACCAAAAAATGATTTTCAAGTTTTTGAAAAAGAATAGCATTAGGATGGATCGGATAACAGTGAACTATGCCACGTACTTATTTTCTAACTTATGTAATTTGTTAATCCTCATGAGTACCGGAGGGTGACTGTAATTGAGGAAGACTTGAAGAGGGTGGGGATTAAGATTATTCATGTTAGCTACAGCGAGTTTTTTCAAACCCTCGATAAGCATTTCAGGCCTACAAGTTGTCTCAGCAGCATATCTGTCAGCCTCATATTCGTGCCTGCGGGAGATACTGTTAAAGATAATTGAGATCAGCATGCTTATTGGCGAATAAATGAAGCCAAAGAAAATCAAACTTGAATATATTGACATGTATTGCATTTTAAAGGCAGCTGAAAGACCTTTGTTTTCGAGAAAGAGAGAGAGCAGAAAAAACATGATCCCTGTTTGAAAGACTGATAATATAACCATTTTTATCATATGGTTGAGCTTGAAGTGGCCCATTTCGTGAGCAAGTACAGCAATAATTTCGGATATTTCAAGCTTCTCGAGTAAAGTATCGTAAAACACAATTTTTCTATAACGGCCAAAGCCTGTAAAAAAAGCATTAAGTTTTGAGGATCTTTTGGATCCGTCCATGGTGTAAATACCTTGAATTTGAAATTTTTCCTTTTTGGCATACTGTAGGATATCATTTTTCAATGGCCCATTTTCAATGGGAGAAAATTTATTGAAGAGTGGCATGATGAGAACAGGTGCTAGAAACTGCAGTAAAAGTGTGAAAACAAACACGCCAACCCAGCAGAAAATCCAACCATAGTCAGCATTTGACATAAAAAACCAGAGTACGAGGGCAAGGAGAGGTATTCCCAGGATAAAAGAGAGAACTATTCCCTTAATTATATCGAGGATAAAGGTTTTAACAGTGGTTCTGTTAAAACCAAAACGTTCTTCGATAATGAAAGTGGAGTAGACAGAAAAGGGGAGTGTGGACAAAAAGCTGAGAGAAAGAAGGATGGTACAGAATATCAACCCGGTAATGATTTCACCATAGCCAAAAGTTCTGGCCCAGATGTCAACAATGTTGAAGCCACCAAGGAGCAAAAATAATAGAGTAAGGAGCGTTGAAAAACCGGTTTCCAGGATGCTGAATCTGATGGTGGCCTCAGTATATTCTTGAGATTCTTTATATTTCTTCTTGTCATAAATATCTTCAAATTCAGGAGGGAGCGTTGGAGTCATTGATTTCAGGTTGAGGACGGATATGAAAAGTTCAAGAGAGAATGAGAAAATCAGTACAACGAGAATAAAAATCAGCCATATATTCATGATAAATGTAACTCTGTTTTTTAATTATGAGATCAGCAGGTTTACTTAAGAGACAACTATTTTGAATAAACAAGATAAGCTTAAGAGTAAAGTAGGTTTCCCCTTGGAATTTTGAATAAACAAAAACTTAGCTGCTCAATGATTAACGAGGAAAGTCTTACTGTTTTTCAAAAAAGAACTTGAACAGCTTGAGTCGTGACATCGAGAAATTTTGAGGGAAAAATTCCCATAATGATGATTATGAGAACAAGTACAAAACATAAAACTGAATGGAGACGATCAGTTGTCACAGTACCCCTGTCAGCAGAGTCTGTACAGAAAGTAACCCTGACTATAGAGAGATAGTAGTAAATAGCAATACCTGTATTGATTGCTGCAAG
>JAOZLO010000530.1 GCA_029934775.1 Desulfocapsaceae bacterium | reverse complement strand
ACAACTGATCAGCGTCTTTGATCAGTACTTCCCTGTTGGTGATAAAAAGAAATACGGGTTTAGGAGAAGTACCTTTTATGATTATGTTATCATAACCCGCATATTTCATTTCAGGCCCCACAAAGCCGCCAATATTGGCAGAACTGAGCAGCCCTGCAGGTGAGATTGCGCTTATCGTGGTTCTGGATGAGGCAGGACAGGGAGTACCTGTCAGGACACCTGCGCCGATGGCAAGGACATTATCAGTTCCGAACGGATTATCTGTAAAACAGGCTTCATCAAAGATAATTTTGGTATTAATCCCCCTGGCACCAATAAATTTTTCAATATAATCCCTGGTTTTCCTGTTTGTTATTCTGCCGTTAGATAGGTCAACGACCAGTATTTTGCCTGCCCACCCCTTTATCATACTATTTGCCTTAGAAATTCAAATTCCATATTTTATCCTGCTTTATATCGTTAATGTATTGCGGGATTGTTTCAAAGCATAATGTTATATTTACTTTTAATTTCATTATCTAGATCTGCGGGGATATGGCTTTTGGCCATTCCAAGAATTTTTTGTACCATGGTATTGGCACGATCAAGCGCATCAGGGCTTTTTTGATTTACCCATTTTTCATAGGTCGAATTTTGCACAAGACCTGCTCCGGTGTTTATTTCTTAACGCCATTCTTGAATGCAATCTTTTCTGTTACAGGATCAATCCCCGGCCCAAAGGATATGCCTACTTCGCACAGGATTTCCAGGGCTGATAAATGAATTTGTTCAATTTGTTCCGGCCCCAATGGTTTGTAAATTGAACCTGATAATTCACTGTCTTCCAAAACAATCCTCTCCTTTTTTGTTAATAATCAAGGGTGAATTCCTGTCGTCAGGTATTTCTGGAGTTCTGGCAAACTAAGATCCGCCAGACCAAGGGTTTCCATAGTCATTCCGGTTTTCCAATAATTGGTTTTATTCATTAACCCTGCAAACTGAATAGACGCATCAAAAGTGGGGGTCGGGATACCTGCATACCTTCCCAAGGCCGAGAGCAGACTGAGCCCCACAGGCGTATCTTCCGTGATATATCGGCTGGATACCTCAAAGGGGCCCTTATTGCCTTTAGGACCAATAACTTCTGTAATAAAAGTGCGGAAATCAGCCACGTCGTACCTTTTTGCAAAGATCTCTGAATGGGAAAGTGTTTTCATGCCAAGAGCTTTTTTGACCCTTACCACTTCTCTGTCCATTTCATCTGTCACTTCCAGTACTGCCGGAGTAAATGCCTCTTTATAAAGGTAAAACTCTCCTTGGCTGTTTTCAATTCTTGCAGCACTGAGCAATGTCGGTGTGGGATGCAAAATGAGGTTAGAGTTCGAGATGGCAATTTCCAGAACATTTTTCAGCAAAAAACTTTCAGGGTACATCTCATTAAAGAGATTAAGCACCATCTCGTTTTTGTTGGATGGCAGCGCTGCAAGTCCCTGTCTGCCGAGCAGCCGGGATATATTAACAGAAGTTGCTCCTGTTTTCCTGCATCCATAGGGAAGAGTTATGGTTTCTGCAAGGGTTGCCTTGATGTCTATGCCCCTTTTCCGTGCAGCGTCAGCAAACAGCAGGCTGCCTGCATTTCCCGGCATTATAAAAACGATCTGATCTTCACGCAGATGTGGCAGTATGATTTCTGCTACTGTTTTGTGAGCCAGAGCATTAGTGGCAATTATCACTGTTTTTACATCAGCCAGGGCTTCTGCAATATCTGTCGTAACTTTGGTCAGTGTTATTTCGCCAGTATATACCCCTGTTACGTTGAGCCTGGGATTGCTATAAAAAGGTTTTATATTGTCTTCAAATTCCGGCAACTCAAATAATGAAACCTCAAATCCCCTTAACCCGAGATCTCCCGCTGTTGCAAATCCGCCATTTCCTGCACCAATGATAATAACTTTTTTATTCATTTTCACGACATAAGCCCTTGAAAGAAATATCACTCTGTGATATTTTATATTTTTATATGATATGCTCTTCATATTAAAACAAAAAGCTTATGTCAATAAAAAACAGACTGCTCTGCTTACCTGTGGAAATTATTCTATCCCTCGGTATTTCTTATTTGACTATCGGAGGTTATCGTTACGCTGACCAATTGTCACATGAACTGAAATGGATGAATGAAATTCGAACATTATATATAATATTGCATGTTTAACATGATATTTAAGGGGTGTTTGCGATGGCTAAATATTTTGTATATGCACTTGAAAAAGGTTTGATTGTGATGGAAGCATTTAATAATCAATCAAAACCTCTTCGTTTAAGCGATGTGGCTCAGATAACAAAAATGAGCCTCCCCATGGCAAGTCGGTACATTCGTACTTTGACTGATCTTGGATATTTACATAAAAATCAGGAGACAAAGGGTTACAGTCTCACACCCAAAATATTGTCTTTAGGATTTTCGGTGCTGAACAGTATGGATATCAGAAGTCGTCTCCATCCTCTGATGCAGGAGGTGAGTCTGAAATTTGGTGTAACAGCTAATCTGTCAACTCTTCAGGACACGGACATCATATTTGTAGCAAGAATCAACAGTTCAGGGCTCTCCAATTTAGATCGTAAAGTGGGCACTAAGCTACCTGCCTTCTGTACAGCTATGGGCCGGTGTTTTTTAGCATTTCTTCCTTTTCATGAGTTTGAAAAATGTTTGAGAGATATGAAACCGGAATCTTTTACCCCGTATACCATCACTGAGAAAATACCTTTATCGGAGAAAATGGAAAGGATCCGGGAGAAAGGGTATGCCCAGACAAAACAGGAGTTGACTTTAGGATGGCAAAGTATCGCAGTTCCCATTTTTGAGAGCTCTCAGGTAGTTGCTGCTC
>JAOZLO010000082.1 GCA_029934775.1 Desulfocapsaceae bacterium | reverse complement strand
ATGGACAAGTTGAGACAAGGCATCAACTATCTCGCCATTAACAAGAATATCAAGTTTAACCAGCTCACTTCTTCTATAGTCAAACATTTCGTAATCGAATGAACCATATCCCTGGGTCACAGATTTCAGTTTATCGTAAAAATCATAAATTACTTCGGCCAGAGGCAGTTCACACTGAAATTCAATTCTGCCCGGAGTAGGGTAATGGAAGGAGGTGTTTTCACCACGTCTATCCATGCAAAGTGTCATTACAACACCCATATATTTTTCAGGTATTAAGATTGACGCTTTAATAAAAGGCTCTTCAATTTTATTGATATGAGCAGGATCTGGAAAATGGGCGGGATTATCAACTTTTTTCTTTTTTCCATCCGAGAGATGAAAAATATATTGCACAGAGGGAACTGTCAGGATGAGCGATATATCAAATTCTCTTTCAAGCCGTTCCTGGATAACCTCGAGATGAAGAAGGCCAAGAAAACCACAACGAAAACCAAAACCAAGCGCTGCGGATGTATCTTTTTCAAAAATAAGTGCAGCATCATTTAATTTGAGTTTTTCAAGAGCCGCCGCGAGATCTTCATAATCATCAGTTGAGATGGGATAAATTGAAGAGAAGACTACCTGAATAACTTTTTTAAAACCGGTAAGCGGTGTACCACAGGGATTTTCTTTAAGGGTAATAGTATCTCCCGGCCGAGTATCTTCTACAGTTTTAATACCGGCCAGGATATACCCTATCTGTCCGGCAGAAAGTTGTTTTTGCGGTTCTCGTGTGAGTTTGAATACCCCCACCTCTTCAACTTTATATTCTCTGGTGTTAGACATAAATTGTATAATATCACCAGGTTTTACCGTACCATTTATTAGTCTGACTGAAATAATGGTTCCTCTGAAAGGGTCATAGCCGGCATCGAAAATAAGGGCCTGTAACGGAGCTTTGGGGTCTCCTTCAGGTGGAGGAATGAGAGTTATAATAGCTTCAAATATCTGTTCGACTCCTGTGCCGGATTTGGCCGAACAGAATTGAACAAGTTCACTGTCAAGCCCGAGATCTTCTTCAATCTGCAAAGCGACAGTTTCAGGATCGGCTGACGGCAGATCGATTTTGTTGATTACCGGAATGATCTCAAGGTCATTTTCCATTGCGAGATACAGATTAGCCAGTGTCTGTGCCTCAACGCCCTGTGCCGCATCAATGAGAAGTAAAGCACCTTCACAAGAGGTAAGAGCCCTAGAAACCTCATAGCTGAAGTCCACATGCCCGGGAGTATCGACGAGATTGAGAAAATAAAGTTTACCGTCTTTTGCAGTATAAGGCAGACAAATAGTCTGGCTTTTTATGGTAATACCTCTTTCCCTCTCTATCTCCATATTGTCCAGGAGCTGATCCTTAAACTCTCGGTCTGAAACAAGATCACAGAGTTGAATCATACGATCTGCCAGAGTTGATTTACCATGATCGATATGGGCAATAATGCTGAAATTTCGAATGTTATTCATGAGTGTTGATGTAGTAAATGCTCTAAAATGATAAGCTCCCAGGAGCCTGTCCGAGAATGAATTTCACCCCAACTCTTCGTTATTTACAGAAAAATAATGCTCGCAATATCAGGTATATGGCTGTGCTTATTTTTCTGTAAAACCTCGATTTGAGAAAAAATGCCTATTCTCGGGCAGCCTCCTAGTAAAAAACTGTATATTGATAAACTGATCTTATTTAGCATAAAACCAATAATAATAAAACAGATTTTCATTAATCCTCTGCTCTGCACATTTTCGTAAATTCATATGAGTCAAATACATTATGATTGCACTTTAATGCAGGTAGAGTAATATTCTGAGTTTTGTAATGTCGTATGAACAGCTATTCTGGAGAGAGTTTGTATGAGTAAAAATACCACAAAAGATGTTGTTGAAACCAGTGTTGATGTCGGCTACGAAAACCCTCTGGTTGCTGTAGCAGATGACGAAAATCTACCAGCTTTAAGCAACCCGGCACTTCACAGGTATCTGCAGGAAATAAGTCAATATGAATTGTTGACAAGAGAGGAAACGGATGAACTGGCCATTCGTTTCAAAGAAGAGGGTGATCAGGACGCAGCATATCGGCTTGTTTCTTCGAATTTACGCCTTGTTGTAAAAGTAGCAATGGATTTTCAAAAATACTGGATGCAGAATTTTATGGATCTCATCCAGGAAGGAAACGTTGGGCTTGTACAGGCTACAAAAAAATTTGACCCATATCGTGGTGTGAAATTTTCTTACTATGCTGCGTATTGGATTCGGGCATATGTACTTAAATTTATAATGGACAACTGGAGACTTGTTAAAATTGGCACCACACAGGCCCAGCGAAAACTTTTTTTCAGTCTCAATAAAGAGCGAAAACTTCTGGAAGCCCAGGGTTTTAATGCGGAACCAAAATTAATTGCCCAACGTCTTAATGTTAAAGAGCGTGAAGTTGTTGAAATGGGGCAACGGATGGACAACTGGGATGTCTCTCTTGAAAGTCCTGTACGGTCCGATTCTGAAGATGAACAGAAAAGTTTTCTTCCCAGCAATGGACCGGGTATAGAATCCACTGTTGCCGGCAAAGAAATTAAAGTGAAGCTGGCGGAACTTCTTGAAACGTTAAAGGATAGACTTAACGATAAGGAAAGGATGATTTTGGAAAAAAGACTGCTTACTGATGAGCCGTTGACGCTGCAGAACATAGCGGATAAATTTTCCATTTCCCGGGAGCGTGTACGACAGATTGAAGTTAATCTACTCAAAAAAATGAAAAAATATCTCGAGGCTGAGATGCCTGATATCGTCGACTATTTTGATGGTGAACGAATAGTAATCAACTCAGACTGATCTTCCTGAAGTTTATGAGTCTGTTGATTTAATAGAATTTTCGTTCGAAATTGAGGCATACGAAAAATTTTACCGCAGGCATATAGTTGATATTCCGAGGATAAAATTTTTCGTATAACGAAGAGATAGGGCGAAAAGACATTAAATCAACGGGCTCATTCATGCCGGTTCGATGTTTTACATACTTCCTGTTATTCCTGTAGAAATTGCAGTTACAAGATAAAAAATATATGAAAATACCACTTCTGGATCTTCAGGCTCAATTACAGCATCTTCAAGATGACTTGATCAGCGCGATTACCCGTGTCGTAAAATCGACAAGATACATTCAGGGCCCTGAGGTGAGTGCGCTGGAAGAAGAAATTGCAGATTACTGCAATGTTCGCTACGGGGTAGGTGTCTCCAGCGGAACTGATGCGTTGCTTATAGCACTCATGGCCCTGGGTGTGGGACCGGGAGATCGCGTCCTTACAAGCCCCTATTCCTTTTTTGCCACTCTTGGTGTGATCCTGCGGGTAGGAGCAGTCCCTGTTTTTGCTGATATTGATTCAAAAACCTTCAACATTGATTCAGTAAAGGTAGCTGAAATCCTGAGGTCAGACAGAGACAAAACGATTAAAGCCATCATTCCCGTGCATCTTTATGGACAGTGCGCGGATATGACAGAGATCATGAATCTGGCTGGGGAATATGAAGTACCGGTAATTGAAGATGCTGCTCAGGCCATCGGTGCCGAATATCCATTTGTTGTAAATGGAACTGTTGTTATAAAACGTGCTGGTTCTATGGGACTTTGCGGCTGTTTATCTTTCTTTCCGAGTAAGAACCTTGGGGGGATTGGTGATGGTGGTATGGTTATAACCGGGGATAAAGTCTTCGCAGAAAAACTTGCCCTTATGCGTAATCATGGAGCACAACCAAAATATTTTCATAAAATGGTTGGAGGTAATTTCAGGCTTGACCCCATTCAGGCTGCTGCTTTGCGGGTCAAACTGCCTTACCTGGACGGATGGCATAGCAAGAGGGCTGAGAACGCTGCTCGTTATAACACTCTTTTTGCCGAGACCTCACTTCTTGCAGATAATACTATAGCACTTCCGGCTTCTGTGTATGAAAGAAAAGACAATTACAAAGGTAAAAACCATCACATCTACAATCAGTATATTCTCAGGGTGAAAAGACGTGATGCACTGCGGGATTGGCTGATGGACAATGATATTGGTTGTGAGATCTACTATCCTGTACCATTACACAGACAGGAATGTTTGAAAGATTATGCAGAATTTTCCTGTCCGCAAGCTGAGAAGGCAGCAGGGGAAACAATTGCGCTGCCAATATATCCGGAACTTACACCTGAGATGCAGGCTTTTGTTGTTGAGAAAATAGTGGAATTTTATACCTGTAATTGACCATGGATTCTCTGAGACTGACTCCAGCCATCATTATTGGTCTGAAGATATTTTTCTATCAGGCCACCTTCCTTTTGGGATTTTATTTCATTCCTGAAGCTCTCTCTGCTGAAATAAATGCAATCACTCCCGATAGAACTATTACTGTAGTTGTTGACCAACCAGATATTCCGGGATGGAAAATTCTTTGGGATGAAGCCAGGAAAAAGGTACAGGAGAATCGATATTTTACAGCTTCAAAAATCTACCATCAACTTTTTAAAATTAAACCGAATATAGAAGAAGCTAACTGGGAATTCTGTCAGGTTCTTTTAAAGGTAGAAGATTTTTCTTCAGCTGAAAAAATAATTGGATCTCTTATTGAGAAAGATCCCTTTCGTATTGATTATCTGCTGGCTGCCGGGTTGATAACCCTGCAACAAAAAAATTATATACTTGCTGTAAAATTTTATGGAAAGGCCTATGAACTGGATCCAGATGGAATTCACTCTACTTCTGCCCTCACCGGATTTATAGATAGTTTAAAAGGCAACGAGAACGATGAAATTGTATTACCTCTCCTGGAGTTGCTCCATGTCAGAGATCCTGAGAATTTTTCGCGTCTCCATGAACTTGCGCGTTTAGCCAACTCTCTAGGAAAAACAAAAAAAGCCAGGGCATACTATGCAAAGCTTTTGGACAGGGGGCCAGTTGAAGACAGGATACTTTTTCAAGCCGCAGAACTTTTTGAAGAAACGGGCAGTAAAGGGGGAGTTGTACCTTTGTGGCAGGAGTACATCAGGCGGAATCCCAATTATCTTCCTTTTCGATATAAACTTGTCCAGTTTTACCAGGCAAATGATGAAGGGATGGCAGCTTTGCCACACCTTCTTTTTATTGCTGACAAGGTCATTGACAATGATCCCTTTCAACTCCAAATCGCAGAAATTTACCTGCATGATGCAGGAAGACCGGATAAGGCATTGAGTTATTATGAAAGATACCTCCTGAAAAACCCTGATAATCAAATTGTAAAATCAAATATTGCCAATATCCAATCAATCCTGGCCAATGATTTTTTATCCATCGTTGAAAATGATGGAGCCTGGCTGCTATGGAGAGATTTGATGGAAGTTACTCCTAACAGACTGGCTATTTATCTGGAGATGGCAACCCTTTTAGAAAAAAAAGAGAAATTTGAGGAATTACTTGAGATATTACTCATTATCTCTATTTATGATCCGGGTAATGATGAGGTTAATTATAAGATAGCAGCTCTTTATCGCGCCAGAAAAGAGTACGATCGAGCTTTATTTCACCTTGGTAAAATTACTGCTTCGCGAAACTCCACCAGAGAACATTTTTTACTCAAGGGGAAAATTGAAGAACTGGCCGGACTTGAACAAAAAGCTCTTGCATCCTATAGCGATGGTTTAAAGATAGATGATACTGATTTGAATCTTCGGAAATACTGTATTGAAAAAGCTGGTGCTCTGGGGCTGGTGAGAGAAGTCGAAGAGTTGTTCACCGGCAGTCAGATCAGTTTTTATAAGAAAGAACATGTAGATTTTATTTTTAATTATTTTGACCAATTATCCTATAATTCTTTGTTTGGCAGGTTGGCACAGGCCTATGGCAATTTTCTGGATATCTATAAAAATGATCCGGAAATTTTATCTCAACTCCAGTTTTATAGAGCTGATACGCTTCGACAACAAGGGAAGTTGAAGAGAGCTGAACAACTGTTGAGAAAATTAGCAAACTTTGAATCGTCAGTGACTGAAGCGTTATACAGATTAACGCTAAATGGTATTGAGGATGGGGATATTGAAGTATCGAAAATATGGTACGGTGCTTTTGAGAATAAAATAGAGAAAGACTCTTCGTCTAAAAAATATAAAGTACATCAGGAAAGAAAGGCGTTTCTTAAAATTCGAATTTTGCTGGCTGCTGGGAATTTACAGGATGCTCGACATCTTATTGCTCAGGATTCCTTTTCCGATTCCGTAGTTTACAAACTTGAAAAAGAGCTGTGCTGGAAATATATTGAGAGAGGAAATTTCAGTGAATGTGAAATACTTCTACAAAGACTCCAGAAAGGCAGACAGTTTGATCCTGAGATAGTGGTTATCAACACTATCATAAATAATCAGTTGAAAAAAACAATCAGAAAACTTCCCTCACAATATGATCTGGTTTCTGGAAAACAACCCATAGCAAGTCGTTTGCTGCAAGTTGCACGGGTTGAATTGAGACATAAAGAATATGAAGTTGCCAGACAACATCTTGAGGTTTTAACAGATACAATAGTTGGCTCATTAGCCAGTCAATTGCTCGAAGCTGAATTATCCTTTATAACAGGCGATATGGATAAAGCTATCGACCTCTATAAATCCGTTTACGGGCAATTTGCCGGAGAGCGGTATTTCTTTAAAAAATGGTTGGTGAGCGAATCAAAAAGAGGGAATTACAAGAGTGGCATTCCTCTGCTTCTGGGGGGGGAAGATACACTACAGAAAATTGATGGAGCTGCAATATACAGCGATTTATCTGATGACTTTGAAGAAGTATTGCTGTTGGCCAGGATGTTATGGGGTGATAAACAACTGGAAAAATCTCTCAAGGTTTATGAATTGCTTCTTAATCCTCCTGTAATCGATCTCCTCGGAGAAAGATTTGAGTTTGAAGAGACTTATTATCACTATTTCACCAAAGAAAAGTCAATCTGGAATACTTTACGGTACTTATTACGGACAAAACCCGAAATTGTCGCTGACTTAATGGCGCCTCTTTATCTTGTCGATAACCTTGGAGTGGAATCTGGAAAAATTGTTGCAGACTACTATGAACTGTACAGCTGGCAAAAACAGATATTGAACGAATATCTGGCCAGGAAAGCTATTGTAAAAAGGAACTATGTAATAGCCGAGCGGAATTACAAACGATTCCTCGAAGAAGAGGAAGAAAATATTGAAGGTCTGGCTGATCTGGCTTCAATTTACGATAGGTTTGGTCAATACAGGAAAGAGGCACAGGTATATGAGGTGATGCTAAAGTCCGGGTTAGCATCTGCTGAGATGGAAGAATCGATTGAAAAAAGTTCTGCGAAAATTCGTCCACACACAGGGATTGAAGGTAATTTTTTGACCAAAAATGGGCGAGAAGGAAGGGTTGATTTTGAAAATATAAACCTTGGGGCCTCTCTGTTATTTACCCCAGATCTTGAAAAAGATATCACTTTTTTATATCTACATAATAATTACAGTCAAGCAGAGAACAGCGAAACTCAATCGAGTTTTTTACTTGAATCTTCAGGAACGATAGAACTGTTTTCGGATACCGATTTTCTTTTTACAGGCCAGGCAGAGCGTCTGGAGGGAAAGGCGGGCACAAATTTTTATTATTCCATAGGATTGCACAGCAGATTAGATGATTATTTCAGCAGTCATATCAAAGTGTATAAAAAAAAGGTGACTGACACTCTTGATGCGGTAGTTGATGGTATCTATAGTGATGGATTTGAGATAGGACTGAGAGGTGAAACACCAGTCGGTCTGTTCTTTGGCGGAGACTATAGACATCGCTATTATAATGATAGTAACTCAGAAGATCAGTTTCACGCCTACTCTTCCTATAACATTTATGGTGAAGATGTCCATTTTTCAGTCCAGTACGATTATCGTTATCTGGAGAACAGTGACAGCAATGAGGGAACAGTTGTTCCAGATATCGGGAGTAAGGAGGATTACCTCTATTGGAAACCGGGAGAATATTCTGAACATGGCATGACTGTGCATTTTCAGCATCTCATAAGAGGGCATTACGGATCCGACGGGTTGAAAAGCTATTACTCATTTGACAACAGTCTCGGCTATGAAGACTATGAGGATACCCAGAATCTAATATATAAGGGAGAATTTTATATTTTCCTTGAAATGAGTCCGCATTATCTATTAAAAGGCAACCTTGTTTATATAAATAGTGACGAGTACGAAGAAAAAAGCATGCATTTTTCATTGTTATATCGGTGGTAAGTAAATCAGGGTACAACATCTCCTGCAGGTTTTTTCACTGAGTGGAAGCTCCCGCAGGTTTTTTTTATGGAGATCCAAATGATTCAGAGAATACCGATGTCGAAAGCCGGCAACCGGAAATTGAGAGAAGAGCTTATACGTCTTGAGAGAGTAGAAAGAGGAGAAGTCGTTAAGTCTATAGAAACAGCCCGTGAACATGGAGATCTAAAAGAAAATGCAGAATATCACGCTGCAAAGGACAGGCAGGGTCATATTGAGGGCAGGATCATCGAGTTGAAGGATAAGCTTGCCAGAGCAGAAATCATAGATTGTTCGAAAGTTGGTACCGAGCGTATATTTTTTGGTACAATTGTGAAACTACTTGATATAGATACGGATGAGGAAGTAACCTACCAACTTCTTGGGCCTGAAGAGTCGGATGTTAAAAATGGATCAATCTCAGTACTCTCTCCATTAGGAAAAAGCATGATTGGAAAAGAGGCAGGTGATGAGGTTGTTGCAAAAACGCCGGGTGGCACCAGAGAATTTGAAGTTATTGATATTCGACAATCGGAATTTTCCTAGTAAAATAGCGTTATTTGATACATCCTACCTGGCGGCGTTGTGAAAGATCGAAATTTACCTGCGGAATGTCTATTTTCGGACAGGCTCCTGGGGGGAAGTTTTGAGAACAAATTCGGGTTTTGTGTTCTGTTCTATCCCCTGGAGAAAGAGAGATAACGTCTGATTTGTAATTTCTTCAACAGTGTAATGGGTTTCCAGAGAGATATTCCATACCCTTGTAACTTCGTCAAGAGCCCCAAAAAAAATTCTTTTGGCAACATCAGGAATAATGTCGTGCCGAAATATCCCCTGATTCTGTCCCTTTCGGATGATATCGG
Organism: Desulfocapsaceae bacterium; assembly: GCA_029934775.1. Taxonomy (GTDB): domain Bacteria; phylum Desulfobacterota; class Desulfobulbia; order Desulfobulbales; family Desulfocapsaceae; genus Desulfomarina. The sequence goes on along the minus strand of JAOZLO010000082.1, from coordinate 264 downwards.
CAACTATATTTAAGTAGGAAGAAAACGTGTAATTTCTGTAATCTTTGATCAACCTGTTGGTTTGCCGAAGTTCTATATGTATTACTTCACCCAGGTTTTTGTTTTTTTTCATCGCCTGGAGATATTGTATTGTGTATATCTCGAGCATTCGGCGTGGGTCCTGTTCTTCTGAGAGAAGTTTTTGAGTTTTATCAAAAATTTTTCCTATCTCTTCTTCAAATATTGAAAGCAGTATGTCGTATTTATTATTAAAGTAGATGTAGA
>JAOZLO010000529.1 GCA_029934775.1 Desulfocapsaceae bacterium | reverse complement strand
ATGAAACAGATAGCACAATTTCTTCTTGTCGGTCTTGTTCTTCTAGCGATCGTCATTGTATATGATGGTTTTTTTATACTTGAAGAAGGACAACAGGCCGTTATTACGCAATTCGGTGCCCCGGTCGGTGACCCTGTAACCTCAGCAGGACCACATTTAAAAATGCCCTTTGTCCAAAAGGTGGAACTTTTTGAAAAGAAAATTCTTATCTGGGACGGCGACCCAAACCAGATCCCAACCAATGATAAAACTTACGTCTACCTTGACGTTACAGCCCGCTGGCGTATATCAAACGCTCTGCAATATCTTCAGGCCGTAAGGACAGAAGCTGGAGCTCAATCGCTGTTGAATGATATTATCAACGGTACGGTACGTGATATGGTAAACAAAAATGATCTTATTGAGATTATCCGCAGCTCAGACTGGTCTAAAGACACAATGTCACCAAATATCTCACTGAGCACACTCGGATCAAAACCAGCCCAGGGACGTGATAAAATTTCAGATCAAATCCTGACGGTGGCTTCCAAAATCACACCACAATACGGTATTGAACTCATTGATGTAATGTTTAAACGAGTTAACTACATCGAATCAGTTCGCCTGAAAGTATATGACAGGATGATCTCTGAAAGAAAACGTATAGCGGCAGAAAAACGATCACTGGGTGAAGGGCAAAAAGCTGAAATCCTGGGAACTGTTGACCGTGAATTAAAAGAGATTACCTCCGAAGCAAACAGGGAAGCACTGGGAATCAAAGGTAAAGCCGACGCAGAGGCGACCAGGATATATGGTCTTGCTTATTCCAAAGATGCGGATTTCTACGCTTTCCAGAAAACACTGGAAAGCTATGAATCGGTAATAGGAGATAAAACGTCTCTTGTCCTCTCCTCTGATTCTGATTTATTCAGGTATCTTAAGTCAGCAGATGGAAAGTAAGCCTATATAATATAGTGTTGGGCAGGATTGATGGCGTTGTAAAAACTCTCCATCTGCTTCGTTGCTGTAAAATATCTATCATTACAACGTACCCTAGTACGCTAAAATAATAGATATTTTACGCGCCTTGCATATGAAGTTTTTTCCTTAGCCATCTTATATTTTAGGTTTTTACGAACTTGTCAGGATTAGGTAGGATCATTTTTTTCTTATCTTATCCAGTCCTTCCCCTGCTCCAGGGTAAAAAGGAGACTGGTTTTTCTGGAAAAGAACCCGTCCTTTTTCCCTGAGCAGATCATAAAAATCATCAAGTTGCTCTTCAGTATTGATTGCGTCAATATCAAGCTGCTCAAACCTGCAATTGCAATTACTCAGTTGTCCGTCACACCAGGGACATACCTCCACTACACATCCCAGTAAATGATGCTCTCCCTCCGCAACACCACAGGCAGAGCAGTAACATAAATTCTCTCCTGCCAGGTGCTCTTCATAATCGTCAAGCTCACCCACCGGCAGACAGTTTTTAAGAAAGGCGGACTGAGACTCATAACCAAAATAAGAAAGTATCTGCTCATCTACTTCACTGCCATAATCGCCAAGAAAGACAACATTTTCTTCCGATACCACATAGAGATATTCTTCACTCCTGGTTATCGCAATAAAAAGGAAAACACCCTGCAGCCTTGCAAGAGCAACAATACGCTGAACTCCTTCCTCACGCGCCTCCGGCAAAGTAGCGTAATATTCACGAAGCAGGGTCAAAACAGGTCTGTCCTGCTCGTGTTTTCTGACAAGGGATGCGGCTTGCTTCCGCTCTTCTTCAGGAACCGCATAATTTATAAACAGCCCGATTTCTTCAACCAACGTTTGAACTCTATTTTCTTTTGGCATAGCTTACCTTGACTGGAAATACACTTTACACCACATTTTTGGCCACACATTGGAAATATTTTCAGAAAAATTAATTTTTCCCAAGATTGGTCCCGACCTCAAAGTTAACCACCAGTGGAACCGTGAGTTCTAAAGCGTTTTCCATCGCATCTTTTATAATCAATTGACTTTTACCCAATTCACTTTCCGGCAGTTCAAAGACCAGTTCGTCATGAATCTGCAGCAGCATTTTCGCCGACATACCTGCAGTCGTGATTGCCTTCTCGCAGCCAATCATTGCAAGTTTAACAATATCTGCTGCAGACCCCTGAATAGGGGTATTGATAGCCATCCTTTCAGAAAATTCCCTTCTTGTCTTATTTTTTGCATGAATCTCCGGAACACTCCTTCTTCGATGGAGTAAAGTCGTTACATAACCAGACTCTCTGGCCTCCTCCACAATAGATGTCATAAATTGTTCTACACCTGAATACAACCTGAAATATCGATCAATAAATCTTTGCGCCTCTTTTCTGCTTATCTTCAACTGATTGGACAGACCAAAACTGCTCATACCATAAACAATTCCAAAGTTGATACTTTTTGCAACCCTTCTCATCTCAGATGTCACAAGGAGCGAGGATACACCAAAAATCTCAGCGGCTGTTCTGGCATGAATATCAGCGCCACCTATGAATGCACTGCTCAGTTCTTTATCCTGTGAATAATGTGCCAGTACCCGCAGATCAATCTGAGAATAATCGGCTGAAAGGAAAATCATCCCCTCCCCGGGAACAAAAGCCTCACGAATTCTCCGACCTTCTTCTGTTCGTATGGGGATGTTCTGTAAATTCGGATTACTGCTCGACAATCGACCTGTCGCAGTCACCGCCTGATTAAAAGAGGTATGTATCCTGCCCGTATTGCAATCTTTGAGCTGGGCCAGTTTTTCCACATAGGTTGACTGCAGCTTGGTCAGTGTCCTGAATTCCAACATCTTTAAAGGTAAAGGGTGCTTTCCGGCAAGTTTTTCCAGAACCTTCACATCCGTTGAATATCC
>JAOZLO010000528.1 GCA_029934775.1 Desulfocapsaceae bacterium | reverse complement strand
GTACTTAAATCAGGGTTAAAGTACAGGGGGGAATATACAAATACGCATGTATATATTCTACATGACATTTCTCCGGCGAGTGGTCGAGGAAGAACCTTGCAAAGAACAGCAGCTGTAGGATTCTGGAGGTATCGATTTACCGAAAAAGTCAGCAGTGGGTTAAGGGGAGGATACTACTGGAATCGTGGTGACCTTTCTGCTGACCCTTTTGATGAGCATACCATACGGATAGAGCCTCAATTGATATATCAATTTACTGACAACATGGCGATCGTCGCTTCATATTCTTATACATGGATTGATAGAAAGGATACTGATGTTGATAGAGACAGGAATGATTTTTTCATCCGGTTTACCTGGAATCAGACCTTTTTTGATTAAATGATATAGGTGATGGTCTCGTAAAAAGACCCTGTTTTGTCATTCCCGCGTAGGCGGGAATCCAGAACATATTGAAATAACAAGATTCTCTCCCGCGCGGGAATGACAGATAATTTTTAAAGAGACAGAAATGGAAAGCAGTGATCACGAGACAACTAGTTATTTTGCTATAATTAATAAGAGAAAATGGAGTTTTTTTATTCCGTGTGTCATCGCTCTTATATCTTCTGTGGCTATAAGTTTCTATCTTCCATCAATATATAAATCTACAGCCAGGATACTAGTTGATCGATCAGTGATTCCATCCACTTTTGTCAAGCAGAGTGTGACAAGTTATGCTGAAGTTCGTTATCGATATATTAAGCAGGAGATTTTAACCTCGAAAAGACTTGAGGATTTGATAGAACAACATGGTTTGTATTCTGAGTTAAAAGAAAAGTTGCCAATAGAAGAGATTATCGCCTTGGTACGTAGTAATATCAACATTGAAAGCGTTTCTGAAGAGGAATATTTTTCAGGGGAGTCAATAGCTTTTGTTCTTTCCTACGAAGATCTTGACCCTCAGGTAGCACAGCAGATCACCGAATTATTGACAGCAATGTTTTTGCAGGAAAACATCAATATCAGGAAGAAGCAATCCTCAGAAACAACCCAGTTTCTTGAAAAAGAAGCGAGCAAGTTGAAGAAAGAACTTGATGCGATTGAAGATCAGATCAGTAGTTTCAAAAAAGAACATATTAACGAGTTGCCATCGTTACTTCAATTGAACATCCAGAGGTTACAGGAAATTGAACTAAGGAGGGAAGGAGTTCAGGAAAAATTATTGAGTATAAATGATATTCAGCACAATCTCAGGGTGCGATTGGCCACTATTCCGAAAGACAATAGTGCGTTGTTGGATCAGAAGAAGTTGGTAGATATTGAAACTCGATTAGCAAACCTGAGAAGCCAGTATTCTGAAGTATACCCTGATGTGATGGGATTAAAGGCTGAATTGGCTGAATTGAGGGAAAAAATTGCTGCAAATCCTGGTGAAGGTGAAGCTGGTCAGAGTTATTTGTATAATCCGGCACATGTCGCCTTGGAGTCACAATTGTCAACTGTCTTAACTGAAATCAATTCGTTAAAAAGGCAGCTTAAAGAGTTGGACATAAAGCAGGATGAATATCAAGCAAGGATTGAAACAACATTACGGTTAGAAGACGATTATACAACTTTGATTAATAAAAGAAATAATACTCAGGCCAAACACAATGACCTTATAAAAAAAATAATGGATGCAAAGGTTTCTTATGGCCTTGAAGAAGAACAAAAAGGAGAACGATTTACACTTCTTCACCACGCTAATTATCCTAGAAAACCGTATAAGCCTAATCGGCTTGCAATTATTTTGCTCGGTTGTTTTGCCGGTGTAGGACTTGGTTCAGGGCTTGTTGCAATTCAGGAATACAATGATCATTCCATCCGTGATGGAGATATGTTGGCCAATCTTGCCTTGGGGCCTGTATTAGGAAGTGTTCCCGTAATTTCTGCAGCGGGAGATAACTCCAGAATGAGAAAAGGTAGACTTATGATCCTTGTCCTGATCCTGGCAGCCGTTATTGGAATACTTCTTGCTGTGAATAATTTTTCATCGTCCAATATTGTTGAGAGCGTCGATCAAGTTATTGAATATTTTGCCTCTTTTAATGTTATTGAGAGTGTCAATCAGGTTGTTGGAAAGATAAAAGAGGCTTTATAGGAAAAAAATGAAACTACGAAAAGCCCTCGACAAGGCAAAAAAAGAACGTAATGATTTGGCTGTAGGTCCAGACTCCTTTAAAGAGCATAATTTGACTTCTGTCGATGAAGATGCTCAGTTAAGTCAAGGCTATTCTGAATCACGCCATGTTAACCTCGACCAGAAAGTTCTTAAGAAGAATCTTTGTGTTTCTTATTTCACTGACTCACTTGATGGAGATATATATAAGGCGATACGCACACAGATAGTGCAGAAAATGCACGACCATGGATGGAAGACGATTTTGATTTCCAGCGCACTACCTGGAGAAGGAAAATCAATTACAACGATAAATCTTGCAATTACCTTTGCGAAAGAATTACACCGGACAGTGCTTCTTGTTGACGCTGATTTAAGGAGACAGAATATTCATAAATGCCTGGGTTACAAAAGCAGTGTAGGGCTAGCTGAGTATCTCGTTAATGATGTTCCTTTGCAAGACCTGATAATCTGGCCGGGAATAGACAAGCTGTCAATTATTTCGGGAGGAAAAACCGTCAGGGACTCTACAGAAATAATTAGCTCCCAAAAGATGCAGGTACTGATGGGTGAAATGAAAAATCGCTATAAAGATCGACTTATTATATTTGATTCTTCTCCCATTCTTACTTGTCCCGACACGATTGCATTCGCTCCTCTTGTTGACGGGGTAGTAATGGTGGTGGAAGCAGATAAAACTTCTGCCGAGGATGTGAAAAAAGCCAATGCTCTTCTTCC
>JAOZLO010000081.1:4448-9460 GCA_029934775.1 Desulfocapsaceae bacterium | reverse complement strand
GTTCAGGAAAAAGCACTACAGGTGTTATTCTGGCAAAATCTCTTGGTAAAGAATTTGTTGATACAGATATACTTATCCAGAATGAGCAAAGTCGGACGCTTCAGGAAATAATTGACAATGACGGCCATATGGCTCTTCGAGAAATTGAAGAAAACGTGCTGCTCAAAGTTAAATGTAAGAACCACGTAGTTGCTACGGGAGGAAGTGCGGCATACAGTCATCCGGCAATGACTCATCTAAAGAGAGAGGGAATTGCTGTTTTCCTTCATGCCGACCTCGACGCATTGAAATCCCGCATTAACAATTACGAAACCCGGGGACTGGCTAAGCGGCCGGAACAAAGCTTTAAAGACCTTTTTGACGAACGTTCAGAACTTTATAATAAATATGCCGATTTTACTGTTAAAGGCTCTTTGCTCACCCAGGACCAGGTATGTGACGAAATCATAATGGCATTGAGTCGTAGCCCATTTCTCCCCCTGTCTTCTCAACTTCAAAAAGAATTTGATACAATGGAAATAATGGTGCAATTGTACTGCAGAGAACATCATCAAGAAAATGATATGGTATGCAGTGAATGCATTAAATTGATAGAATATTCAAGAGAAAGACTGCGAAAATGCCCCTTCCATAACCAGAAAGTCACCTGTGGTAAATGCTCAGTTCATTGTTATAAAAAGGATATGCAGCAAAAAATAATTGAAGTGATGCGATATTCTGGTCCAAAAATGATCTGGAAACATCCCATTATTGCATTGCAGCATCTCATTAATTCCAGAAAAAAATCAGTTGAATTTAAAAAACCATTATGAAAACTCTGATAACTGGCAGTTCAGGAGTTATAGGAAGCAGTTTAGTGGAATTGCTCTTTAACCAAGGCCACTCCATTCAGTGTCTGCGGAGAAATACAGAGAGTGAAAGCATTCATTTCTGGAAGACACAATCCATAGAGGAAGGCAGTGACTCACAATATGACGTGGTTATCCACCTTGCAGGAGAAAACGTGGCTGACGGCCGATGGACATCAACAAAAAAGAATTGTATTCTGAACAGTAGAATTGATGGCACAAGGCAACTGGTTGACTATATTTCACTTCTGGTCACAAAGCCAAAAGTCTTTTTGTGTGCTTCTGCTGTAGGCTACTACGGAAACAGAAATGGTGCAAAACTCAATGAAGAAAGCAGCGCTGGAGAGGGATTCCTGGCAGAAGTGTGTGAAAAATGGGAAGCAGAGACACAACGCCTGACCAGCATGGGAATCAGGGTGGTCAATCTTCGATTTGGTATGGTTCTCAGTCCCAAAGGAGGAGCCTTGCACAAAATGATGCCTCCTTTCAAAGCATACCTGGGAGGTGTTATAGGGAGTGGCAATCAATTTGTAAGTTGGATAAGTATCAGGGATCTTGTAGAAGTGGTCGTTTTTATCATAAAAAACGATCAAATAACAGGTCCTGTCAATATTGTCAGTCCTACCCCGACAACTAACAGGATATTGACCCGATGCCTTGGTAAAGCATTAAACCGACCAACTTTTTTTCGTGTCCCCACAGTTATAGCAAGAGTAGTTTTTGGTCAGATGGCTGATGAGATGCTTCTCAGCAGCACCAGAGCTACACCTGAGATACTCCTTAAAGCTGGATATGAATACAGAGATCATGATTTAGATGAGGTTCTGAGCTATTGTATCCAGTCCAGCTAATGAGTACCTTACTCCAGAAACCTTGTCACTCAGTTCAGTACCCCCTTGAGGGGTATAAAAAACAAGAAACTGAAGAGTGTATTTTGGAATTATGTCGTTACTTTTCCCCACAAGATACTAATACCCCCTTGTGGGGTGTCGGGTAACAATCAGGCAAGAGTAATTTTCTTTACCGCCTCTTCATATCTTTCTTTCGTTTTTTCTACAATATCAGCAGGCAAGACAGGAGCAGGAGCTTTTTTATTCCAGTCAAGAGTAGAGAGGTAGTCCCTTAAATACTGTTTATCAAAGCTGGGTTGTGACTTCCCAGGTGCATATTTATCTTCGGGCCAAAATCGTGAGGAATCTGGTGTCAGTACCTCGTCGATTAGAATGAGTTTACCATCGACTTCACCCAGTTCAAATTTCGTATCAGCAATAATAATACCTTTTTCTCTCGCATAGTCAGCGGCTTTTTTGTACAGCGCTACGCTTATTTTTGCTATTTCTTCTGCTCTTTGACTACCGACAATTTTTTCCATCTGCTCAAGAGAAATATTCTCATCGTGATCGCCAATCTCAGCTTTTGTGGATGGTGTAAATAACGGTTCAGAAAATTTATCAGATTCAAGCATCCCCTCCGGCAAGTTAAATCCGCAAACAACGTTATTCTTTTGGTATGCACTCCAGAATGAACCGGAGAGATATCCACGGACAATACATTCAATAGAGAGGGGCTTGGTTTTTTTAACCAGCATTGATCTACCCAGAAGTTGTTTGGCATACTGCCTGCACACGTCAGGGTAGCTGTCAACACTGGCGGTAATAAGATGATTTTCAACAATATCACCGAGAAGGTCAAACCAAAACAGCGACAGTTCTGTCAATACCGCACCCTTACCCGGAATAGCATCATCCATTACAACATCGTAGGCGGATATTCGATCAGTTGCCACCATAAGTAATTTATCATCATGGCCAGGAATACCATACATATCCCGCACTTTTCCTCTGTGAAGAAGTACAAGATCAGGGAAATTTGTTGTGGTTACAGGTACAATCATTTTATCAGCTCCTTACCCGACTCAATCGGTTTTTATATTAAAAAATTATTTTTTTACACTTTCGCAAAACTAAAAATCTCCGATGCAGGGCGCGCCTGTCTTCTCTTATTTCGGAGTACCTAAGTACATTGTAATTATAGAAGTTTAGAGGTATCGAAGCAGCTCAAGAGCTTTACGGCACAATCATTTTTTATCTCTTTCAACTTTTTTATACAGGGTACATGCCGGGTTTTCGTACGCAGCAAGTTTTGCAGTAAGAGAACCAATTACAATTTTAGAATGAATAAGAACGGGTATTCTACATTCATCATCCGTATACCAGATAACCGTGTCACCTTTTTTGTCATAGAGTCCTTTAAATGTCATTACAGGCATAACTTCGACAGTTGATACGGCTCCCAGTACTGTTTTTTCACTTCCACACGTTTCTTATCAGCAAAGGTCGGTACAACAAACTTCTTCCCTACCTCATAGGTCATCAAACGGCTGTTAAAAAAAGACGAAAATTCGTTATTAACTTCCCCGTCTACATGATATTCTCCACCGGCTTTTTCATTTTTCCACAGCCGGATATCACCATTTTCCTGGTCATACTCCGTCAATCGATGAGCTTCATAATTATACCCTTCTTTCTGCCATATTTCATACCTGTACGGAAGCTTTTTCGCACCTCGTACATGAGTTATATGAGTGTCTCTAACAGGGTAAATAAGATTAATGAGCCCTCCTTCCGTAGTAATAAAAGCCTTTATCACAAAATCATTTTCTGAATCTTTCAGTTTCTTAATCTCAAGATGCAATTCACCGATTTTAATACCACCTGTCCACGACACATCATATTCGAGGATTTCATCCCCAGAATACCCTATGGTGAGTAATTCAGGGACGATGACTCCGTAAGGTATTTTCGGGGACATACTCTCAGGACCTGGATTTTTATCACTTGCCCCAAAGGAATGGGAGGTCAATAAAAGTGAAAAAAAGATGCTGTATACAAAATATTTCAGCACAAATTCGAATATATTTTTAAAGGCAAAGCATTTTTCTTAATCTCGCAGCGCTCTATTAAAAAATCAAAAAAAACGGCCAGAGATTTCTGTTCTTGAGCACCTAAATTATATTCCATTGCCTGCAGGTACTCAACACAGCCGGAAACTGGCAGAGGAATACGCGGCGCAGCAATAGTACATATTTCTTTTAATACATTTACTCCTTCACTTCTGCAACGAAGCAACTCTTTATGTATTTCATCTATCAATTTTTTATTCTGGAGATAAAAATCCTCTCTGACAGCACAAATTTCGAAAACAAACGGCAAACCTGTTTCTCGTTTCCATATATCAGCCAAATCAAACTGATAGAGGTATGTCGATTTTGCAACCAGTCGCAATGCGTCATCGCCAATGGCAAGAACAGCATTATGCTCTTCAGCCTCAGCAGAGTTAATATCACCAATAATGTAGTCCGGTGTAATTTTATTAAATTCTTCGAGAATTATCTTAACAAGGGCAACTGTTGTTTCGGACTGAGAACTCAAAAATACTGTGGATTGATTCAATTGATCAAGAGGTACATGGGAGAAAAGAAAGACTGAACCAACAGAGTCAGCAGAGCCTTTTGCGCTAATTGAAAGTCCTGATAATATTTTATACCTGTCAGGATTGAGACCATATTCAAAACTTGAAACAAACCCCAGATCAATATGGCCACCAGCAAGTTCTCTGCCTAATTCCGCTGGAGAACCTTCTACAATTTCCCATACCTGTTTAGAAACTGTACGCTTCCATGTTTCGTATACAGGCGCAGTATTTAGGAATTTTACTATACCAATTTTTGCTTTGGTTTGTTTTGAATGTTTCATTTATTTGATGCCTTAAACCCGCATTCAAAAATATTTTTCCTTAACAACCCAAAAATCCGGGTAATTAACCCGACCTGAACTCAGGAGCTGCAAACAAAGAATTCCGACGACTTATTTATTTCCAACTCCTTAGCATAACCGCTATCAGTCAATAAAAAATTTAAGCTTTTCTCTGCGACTTGAATGGCGTAATCTATTTAAAGCCTTTTTCTCAATTTGACGGATACGCTCCCTCGAAACATTGAATCGTTTTCCGATTTCCTCAAGGGTATACTCTGCTTTTTCACCAATACCAAATCGAAGGCGAATTATTTTTTCTTCCCTGTCAGTTAGCGTTTCAAGAATATCATTGACACGACCAGACAGTTCACGAGTTTGTACAGCATCATAAGGAGACTGAGATTCCTGT
>JAOZLO010000081.1:0-4438 GCA_029934775.1 Desulfocapsaceae bacterium | reverse complement strand
ACCTGATTTTCGAGAAAATCTCCCAAGGTAGAGTCATCATCACCTACAGGTGTTTCCAGGGAGATTGGTTCCCTTGAGGCTTCCAGGATGGATAAAATTTTATCCATTGGCAGATTGGTAGATTTAGATATTTCTAAAGGGGTTGGCTCGCGGCCTAACTCTTTAAATAGTGCATAAAAAGCCTTAAAAAACTGGCTCCTCAGCTCTAAAAAGTGTACAGGTAGTCGAATTGTACGTGTTTTATCGAGGATTGCCCTGGTAATCGCCTGCCGAATCCACCAGCTAGCATAAGTAGAAAACTTATTTCCTTTTGTATAATCAAAACGAAACACAGCACGCATCAAACCCAGGTTGCCTTCCTGTATAAGATCAGCCAGGGTTAAGCCTTGATGCATATAGCGCTTTGCAATTGACACAACCAGTCTCAGATTAGCCCTGATCATCGTATCTTTTGCCACTTCAATAGACCTGCTGTAAGCCTCAAGTTTTGCCTGAAGTTCAAACAGTTCACGTCTGTCTGAATATTTTTTTGCAGCACTTATTACACTATATCGCATAAAATTAAGCTGCTGTTTTTTGGGCTTCAGGGTGGGGTCTCTCTTTTCCCATAAAGCTATTCTTTCACACAACAACTCAATATCTTGAATTTTTGAGACATCTTCTCGAATTGCCTTGATAATGGAATCAAATCCCTGGCGAATTGTTTTGCTGTATTTTGCTTCTTCCTCCGGGGTCAAAAGATCAAATCGGCCCATCTCTCGCAGATAGGTAGTCGTAGTTTCTTCACCTTCATGGGAATCTTCTTCAGCTGAAGGGATTTCTTTTTTCTGTGAGAGATCATCGTCATCTTCACCTTTCTTTTCCCACAACTCCCCGGAAAGGGTCCGTCTTTCCCCATTTTTTTCTTTTGTAACTATTTCTATAGAATGAGAACCGAGAAAATTGAATATTTTTTCAATTGTATTGGGGTCATTAATTTCATCTGGTAATAGTTCGTTTAGAGTGTCAAAACTGATACAGCCTTCCTTTTTTCCTGCTTCAAGAAGACTTTCTTTAAGTTCGGGTAGCACCGGTGAACCACTCCATCACTTGAATTTTAGAGACTATCCTGTAAAAGTAAGTTACACAGTCTATTGGATAGTCTCAAGAGAACACGGGGTAATAATTACCTTTAGTAATATTATTTCAGTGTCTTTTTGACAAAAAAAAAGCTGGCGAGGAAGATCTCGCTAGCGTGTAGTATTTTTCAGAATCTTGTATTCATACTTGACTCATTTTAAAAAAGCAATTTAAAAATGCACACCAAAGCATGTTTCCAATATCTAATTGATCCTTTAATATAGCACCAAAAAAACCATATACAAGGCAGTAGACAGTTTTTTTTTGTTTTTTAATTCACTATAAATTTCCAGCCATGACCATGTTAAAAAAACGATCCAGTGGAATTCTAACCCATTTCACCTCTCTTCCTTCCCCTTTTGGAATAGGAGATATAGGCCCCTCCAGTTATGAGTTCATCGATTTCCTGGTTGAATGCGACCAGTCTTACTGGCAATTTCTTCCTACAGGTCCAACAAGCACCATTTTTGATGACTCTCCATACATGAGTATTTCTGCATTTGCAGGATCGCCACTGCTCATTTCCCCACAACTTTTAGTTGATGAAGGGCTTATTTCAAAAAAAGAACTGCAGACTCCTTTGACTTTTTCACCTTATACAACCGAATTCAAGCAGGTACAAAAATTTAAAAAAGAATTGATGAAGCGTGCATATAACAATTTTGATGGTGATACCACTCAAAATTATCTCGTTTTTTTAAATCAGAATCGATACTGGCTTGGCGATTATGCTCTTTTCATGGCCATCAAAGAAAAATATCCGGATAAGGGCTGGAATGAATGGCCGGCAACAATCAGAACCAAGGATAAAGATGCACTGGAACATTTCCAGTCAGTAAACCGTGACAAAATCAATTATTACTATTTTGAGCAGTATATTTTTGATAGACAATGGCACCAGTTACATGAATATGCACAGAAAAAAAATATCACTCTCTTTGGAGATCTGCCTATATATGTCGGTTACGATAGTTCGGATGTCTGGGCAAATCGTGAAATTTTCTTTCTGGATCCTGCCACCTGCAGACCGACATATATATCAGGAGTACCTCCAGACTATTTCAGTTCTACCGGACAGCGCTGGGGCAACCCTCTCTACAATTGGCACCATGAAAATGATTCTATAAGAAATAAGCTTTTCATCTGGTGGCGGGAGCGATTATCTGCACTTTTTAAACATGTTGATATTGCACGAATTGATCATTTCCGTGCATTCGAATCTTATTGGGCAATCCCCGAAGAGGAACCGACAGCTGTCGAGGGAAAATGGTTGAAAGGCCCTGGTAAAGCCTTTTTTGACTTTATTTCATCTCAGTTGGGAACTCTGAATATTGTTGCTGAAGATTTAGGAATTATAACCCCGGAAGTGGTACAACTACGTGATGATCTTGGCTTTCCCGGCATGAAAGTTTTGCAGTTTGGATTTGATGGTGATCCTGAAAACAGCCATTTACCCCAAAATTTCACTACCCAAAATTGTGTTACATATACGGGAACTCACGACAATGATACAACAGTGGGATGGTTTTTCAGCAATCAAATGGATGATGATAGACGTAAAGTTATCAAAAAAATGGCCAATAGAAATCTTCATGATGACAGCTTAATTCATCAAGATTTAATATATCTCGCTCAATCATCGATCAGTCAATTAACAATTTTTCCTCTACAGGATGTTCTCGGTTTTGGCAATGACTGCAAAATGAACAGTCCTGGAATACCTGAGGGAAACTGGAAATGGAGATGCAGTAAAGAATTTTTAACATCCGTCATTGCTGAAAACCTGAAATACTCAACTCGCCTTTTTGGTCGCGGGAGAAAAAAGCAGGCATAAACAAACTGTTGACAAGCAACCTTCAGTCAGTTATAAAACCTCCACATTGGCCCCATCGTCTAGTGGCCTAGGACACCGGCCTCTCACGCCGGGAACAGGGGTTCGAGTCCCCTTGGGGTCACCAAGTAATTTCAAGGGTTTAGCAGCAAACAGCTAAACCCTTTTTTCTTTTACCCAACAATATACCCAACACCATATCCATTTCCCAACGACCGCAATCTTTAGGACTTTGAAAGTCTGGAACTCAATCATCAAACTTAACTTCCGTTTCAGCGATAGCATTTCGACATTTGGCAATTGACTTTTTTATCAGCATAATATCATGACCGGTTAAGCGTGGATATCCCAATAGATTTACATGGTGTTCATGTTGATGGCAGAGAACAAAACAGAGTTCTTAGTTAACTTTAACTTATCCATATAAAGAGTTGATTATTCGTAACAAATAGGATATTCATTCTCATTTTTTCTTTAACAGTGGTCTTGAAATACTTCTCCATTAATCAGGATATTCCAACCGCACTGCTGGGTTGTGATTTATTGAACCAGAGTATTTTGTCTCTATTTAAAAGATAAAATATCTCATATGAAAACAATAATCCGACAGCTCATTGATGATTTTCATGAGAGGCCGCTCCCTGTCTTGACAAAAAGGGGTAAAAAATTACCTGCGATTCACGGGAAAACCAGTGTTGTGATTGGTATGCGTCGCACTGGTAAGACGTATTTCTGCTATCAACAAATGCAGGCACTGCTGGCCGCAGGTATAGAAATGAACCAAATCTTCTGTCGTAACTTTGAAGATGAACATGTCGAAAGAAAAAACCTTTTGAGCGGGAACTCAAAGGGCTTCGCAATAGTATGCAGGAAGTGAATATTCTGGAAGGGTTAATTGTCACCTGGAATCAAGAGACCCGGCCTGAAGGAAATGTTTCCCTGGTCCCTGCCTGGAAATGGCTGCTGTCTTAACCGGCAAAGGGGATCTTTAATCGCGACTGCTCACAGGCCACCGCATCTTTCCGCGGTCACGCCAGCCTGCAAACAGTTACAAGTACAGAGGTTAGCGAAGTTCAGATGCTTACCCCATGAGTAGGTTACAAATATTGCTGTATTTAATTTTCACACCCACATTTCTGGCCGCAAAACTAAAAACATTAAGCAGGAATGGAAACCAATGGCTCAATTTCAGATAAATCAATTTTTTTTGCATGCCATAAATTGTAGTTGTCTTGCATTGTCAGCCAACTCTCGGTTGTCCTACCAATGCATTTGGATAAACGTAACGCCATTCCAGGACTAATGGCACTTTTGGTATTGAGTAAACGGGAAAAGGTTGAGGGGGAGACATGAAGTTTTATGGCAACACTTCGTGGTGAAATATTGAGAGGTCCTAAATACACATCCTTAATAAATTCTCCGGGGTGGGGTGGAGTTATACATTGTCATTAGTGATAATCCTCATAATCAACAACATAGGCATTACCA
>JAOZLO010000527.1 GCA_029934775.1 Desulfocapsaceae bacterium | reverse complement strand
ACCCGTGCGAGAGGCATTAGCGTCCGTTGCCTTAAGGATTAAGACCCTTTGATTTATTGTTTCTGTAAAAGGTTAAAACCTTCGCCTTTAGACGAATAGCATTTTACCAGCGGTTGGTTTTTGAACATCCAACATCCAACGTCCAACGTCCAACTTTGAACATCGAATAAAAAAACTTAAAGTGCGAATGACTGGGTCAGAAAGGGGTCAAGGCAGCTTTACCTGTAGCCAATTCGCCATCCTTGTGATACAATGTAGTACTGCATGGGCCTTTTATGCAAAATGTAGAATTTATTGTGAAAACCAAAGATGGAGGGAATATGAAAAGGTTTCTTATTGGATTGGCGACAGTAATTATTTTTTCACCATTATCTGGAAATTCGGCTGTAATGGGTGACATCAATCAAGATGGAAAAATTGATCTCATGGAATCCATCTATGCTCTTCAGGTTGCCTCCGGAATATATCCTGCCATAGATGATTCCTGTCTGTTAACGGGACAAGGGGTTTGGGCAGGCGGCCAAGATTATTACCTCTGCGATGTTGTTACTCATTCAAACATTACCTACGCATGCACCACTGCACATATGTCTGACACCAACACTAATGCCCCCCCTGATACTACATACTGGACTGTTTTATCAATCAAAGGTGATACTGGAGCAACAGGGGTACAAGGTCCGTCAGGTCCGTCAGGTCCAGTCGGCCAGGCCAAAGGTCTCAGCATTGGTAATGAGGTAACGCGTTCCATAGGTGGAGAAACTTACATATGGTTAGACAGAAATCTCGGTGCCAGTCGGGTTGCAACCGCCTACAATGACACGCTAGCCTATGGTGATTTATACCAGTGGGGCAGAGGTGTAGACGGGCATGAGAATCGCACGAGTCAAACAACTACCGTTTTGAGTTCATCAGATGCCCCCAAACATGATAATTTTATTATTATTATCTCTCCATCTCCATACGATTGGAGGAGTCCACAGAATGACAATCTCTGGCAGGGCGTAAACGGTATTAACAATCCCTGTCCGGCCGGTTTCAGGCTGCCGACCTCCACGGAATGGGAAACTGAACATAATTCCTGGGGCGTTGATAACCAAAATCGCCAAGGAGCCTTCGCTTCATCCCTCAAACTTGTTGCTGCAGGTTACCGCAGCCGCAACAATGGTACAGTCAACAACGCAGGCAGCAGCGGCTTCTACTGGTCCGGTACGGTCAATGGCAGCTCCAGTCGCAATATGGACTTCAGCAGTAGCAGCACCAGCAGCATGCAGTCCAACTCCCGTACGTTCGGCATGAGTGTCCGTTGCCTTAAGGATTAAGACCCTTTGATTTATTTGTCTCTTTGGACACTTTACCCCTGCATCCCGCGTCTTTTTGTGGATGCAGGGGGATGGTGAACTTTCTTCCTTGCTCCCATACTCTGCCTGGGAGCGACTTATGTAGAGGTAAGGTTCCCACGCAGAGCGTGGAAACCAGAACTAGCGCAGAACTAAATTGAGTTTTTAAATTATCAGAAGAATGCTCTCATGATGATCGCGATCAGGTTAAAATGTTTCATATTCGCAGTCTCCATTTTTGCCTGTGTTGTTGCCGCCCCATGCCTGGGTCAGTCAGGGCCGATCATTCATGCCAGGGCAACGTGTACTTTTGAACTGCAGGGTTATGCCGGGCTTGAAACCATTTCAATTTACCATGGAACCCTGGCAGCTGGTGAAAGCCTGAAAGTGGAAACTCCGTATATTGGTCTGGCCATGCTGATTTTTTCCGGCGGGCAAAAATATCCGGTACTAATTGGCAGAAAATCATCTGATCTGATCATTACAAGCCCTGATGAGCCGCCATCCTTTGCAGATGGAGATGAAAACCATCTCTTTTACCAGTTACTCTCAGGTGAAAAACCTGTTGATGAGGGGAATGGTTTTGCCAGGTTGTTGATACAGGGAAAAGAGCTGCTTGAATCAAGCAGCTCCATGCAAACCGTGAAAGAACTCCAGGAGAAAAAAATCGAGTTTCAGGAGTTTGTACAGAGCAATTACCCGGAGCTTTCCCATAGTGATCTCTTAGGACGTTTGGTCAATCAATATTTTATGATGCATGAATATGTGCGTTATCAACAGAAAGGCTCACCTGCCGGCAATATCCGCTCACGGTATCAACAAGAGGTGCTGGCCGGCGTGAGGAGCCTGCTGGTACTTTTGCAGGATGATATCCCTGGAAACAAACTCCTAAATTATATTATAGACCTCTATTACAACAGAGGAATGGTTACTCTGGCTTCCTTTATTGCAGACAATTTCAGAGAGATTGCTTATTGTGAAGGAGAAAAGCCGGAACTGAGTAATTTTCCGGCAAACCTTAAACTGACACTCTCAGATGGTTCTACTGCCGGGAAACTGGGGAAGTTAAAGGGAGCAAAAACATTTTCTTTAGTTTCTTCAGATTGTCCGGTTTCCATGGTAATGACGGTCATGAAGGCTCGTGAAACAGTTAACACAAAAGATCATACAATCAATCGATTTATCATCGTGGTTCCTCTTGAGAAATTATCAGCAAAACACCGTGGTATGAGCAGGAACGTAAGCGGTGGAAAAATGCTTTTTATCAATGACGAGAAATGGCGAGAAGAGAATCTGGCCCAAAAGATGAAGCTTCCTTTCTATGTAGAAATTGAATAGCGAATAATGTGTTTTGCTTTTTATCCAGTAAGATGCCTGAAGTCATTAATATCGCCACATCCAAGATCTGATCAAATCAAAACGCCCTCTGGTTTAACTTATAAATTAAAAGAAGGGATGTGTTTATAAAACCTAACAGCATATAACGGTGTTTCGATCTCTCGAAAACCCAAAATAGCCTGACGAGAAAAGGACTCTTTAAAATCA
>JAOZLO010000526.1 GCA_029934775.1 Desulfocapsaceae bacterium | reverse complement strand
TGAGTAGTTACAATAAAAGTTTACACGTTTTACTTATTCCCTGTCGGAGTGTGATAGCCAACAGAGATACTTCTCTCTACCCGGGTACTCCGGTTGTGGATCCCCGGATAATGAGAGATGATTCCAGCATAAGTTGAACAGGTTTTGTCTGCTCCCGGATGCACTGTAAAAGTAGTTTGGCGCCAAGTTTTCCCATTTCATAGGCTGGCTGACGGATGGTTGTAAGTTCCGGTATTACGTAAGATGCAATTGGAATATCATCAAAGCCAACTATCGACAGGTCCTGGGGTAGGTTTAAGCCAAGTTCTCTGGCACCTTTCATGGCTCCAAGGGCCAGAAAGTCGTTTGAACAGAACACAGCTGTAGGAGGCTTTTTATAAGAGAGCATTTTTTTAACTGAATCTCGTCCCCCGGTGAGTGAATAATCAGTCTGTGCCAGAAGATCTTTGTCATAGGCGATGCCATGATCTTTGATGCATTGCCTGTATCCATGCCAGCGGTGGAAACTTCTGTCTGATATGGAAAAGCTTCCAGCAACCATTCCGATTCGTTCATGGCCAAGTTTTACCAGGTGATCAGTTGCCCTGTATCCTCCCTGGTAATTATCAATTCCAACCGCTGATGCATCTCCCTTTTTCACAGTGCTGTAGAGCAAGACAAAAGGAAAATTTTCATCTGTGAGAGTTTTTATGATAGCACCTTTTGGATTGGTGCTGGTGATGATCAGTCCGTCTACCTGTTTTTCTCTCAGAGTTTGAACAAGACTCTCCTCCTGCTCGTTCCGATAGTACGTGTTTCCAAGAATAACCTGGATTTTCTGCTGATCCGCATAATCCTGCACTCCACTTGTGGATTCGGCGAAGACAGGGTTATTTATGGTTGGAATAATTAACCCTATGGTGTCCGACTGTTTGGTTACGAATCCACGGGCCAGCGCATTATATTTATAATTACAGATCTTCATTGCACGGGTGACTTTTTTTCGAGTTCCACCCCGCACAGTTTCCGGTGAATTAATGACCCTGGAGACCGTGGCCGTAGAGACCCCCGCCAGCTTTGCAACATCAAGAATTGTACTCATTCCTTCCTCTGTAAACGTTTACATTTATATTCTCACCAGAAGAGCGATGTGTCAATCTTTTTTTTAAATATTGTCTTTGTCTTACTCTAACTATTTAAAATAAAAGATATAAATATATATATAATTATATGAATATACACTTTTAAAGTTTGAAACTTTCCGGTAATATATATTATAAACAATTTATGTAAACGTTTACATATGCAAGAGGAGGAGGAGTGATGGTCTGCAATTGTTTAACCCAGTTAACCCGGGATGTGAAGCGTATCGAAAATTGCGGGATGCACGTTGATCTCATAAAGACATCAAAAGGCACGGTCCGTGTGGGCAGTATGCCCGATGTTTCAAAATTTCTGACTCATCACGGATTCAGGGAGGAAATTGTTGTTGTGCCGGACTGGGAAGGATCTATGGCGGGAGATAATCGTACAGGAGAAGAGTTTGTGCTGTGGCGGGCACAGGTAAAAGGGGGCATTCAAAAAAAATATGTCGGGTTGCCTGCTGATGTGATGCATATGCAGAACAGCCTTGATGAAACATTCTCGTTTTTCTTTGATCCCAGCCGTATCTCAATAATTAAAAAACGCTGGTTGAAAAAATGGTTCCATGGGCAGCCAGCCACTCCGGTATACGCTAACGGCTCGTTGAAAATTACTGTTGCAGGGGGTAACATCATTCTATCCGATTGTGGACGAGTCCTCTATGATCAGCTTGAATTGAAGCAAGTCCAAAGCCCAGACTTTCAGGTCGAAGATGTTCTTGCCGGGGTCGTCAGAGACTCCCTGCCCAGGCAGACTCTTGAGGTAAAGGTTGTGGGTGCCGGGAATGGGTTTGTCGGCACAGTTACAAACTGTATTGTTCGTTTTGGCACGCAGGTGATCTGGGTTGATCCCTGTGGTTATCCTGCCCATACTCTGGCACGTCAAGGTGTGCACTGGGATGATATTACACATATTATTGTCACTCATAATCATGAAGATCATATTCAGGGATTTTCTGCCTGTCTGAAACGAGCTGAATTTGCACGAACTCCCTTGAACCTCATAACAGCGCCCTCTATTTTTGGATTGCTTAAAAAACAGTTTACACCGCTGTGCCCCGGGTTTGATACACTGGTGAATTTTATAGCACTTGTTCCGGGAATTTCACTTGAGACGGGTGCTGTTCGGATAGACAGTCGCTGGAACCACCATTTTCTGCCCTACGGCACGCTGGGATTTAAAATTTCGGCAGGTGGGAAGACTTTTGGTTTTTCAGGAGATACTAAACTGGACGAAACCATCAATGGGATAGTCAACCGGGAGGAACTTTTACCTGAGTGGTTTGCCGGATGCCATCTTGTCTTTCATGAAGTTGATTTTGACAATCCCGGAAGCGTACACACCCACTGGAAACAGGTAGAAAAACTGCAACAGGTTATATCCGGACAGGTGTTGGGGTACCATGCCCCCTTTCTGGAAAATGGTCCCTTGCCTCTGGTCCAAGAGGGGAAAACCTATTATTTGGAATAGCTATTTTAAAATGCTATTAAATCAACAGACTCATCTATTCAAAACTTAAAACAAGCCTCTTGCCCAGGGCGGTTGCAGCCTTGTCAATCATTTTGAGGGTCGGCGAGTTATGCGGATTTTCCAGACGTTGGACAGCCGGCCATGAGGTTTCAAGTGTCCTGGCCAGATCGGCCAGAGATCTGCCCTGGCGTGTTTTTCGGATAAGCATAGCACTTTGTACTTTTGCGACAGGTGAAATTAGATGAATTCTATTACCCGTTATGCTTGAAGGATCAGGGATTTCTTGTTCCTCGTCAAGGCGG
>JAOZLO010000525.1 GCA_029934775.1 Desulfocapsaceae bacterium | reverse complement strand
AACTGAATCCGGTTTTACCTTATTATCAAGTGCAAGAATTACCTCAGTTGCTTTTAAAATATTATCAAAGTAACCCGTAATCGTTGTTCCTTTAGACCATTCATCATCCCAAAGCTCATGTTTTTTTATTTTACAATTGAGAGCTGTAACCTCGAACACATCACCAGGGTCAAAAAGAAATTCAAGCTGGGATCCGATGAAATCAGAGGGAGATGGATGCTGTGTAGGTGTGTTGATGTCAGTATATATAATAATTGTTCTCCGTAAATAGAAAAGGCACAGTGAGGTTAGTCACTGTGCCTTTTAGAATTAAAGATCTGAATATTTATAGATTATGGCATCACAAAAGGTGTGCCGTAGTTAATAAAGTTTAAGAGTTTTTGTTCGTAGCGGTTATTAATCACTTTGACGGTGTGATCATAAACCTTTTTATAGCTCAGGAACCCTTTGTATCGGTTTGGTTGCTGTGGATTACCATCAATTATCAGACCATAGTTTCCGTCGTTAAACTTTGTGACAATTACTCGCTGGTCACCTATAGTTTTATCCAACTTACCAATAACATTTTTATTTACGTGATTATTAACCGTCTTGTAATTCCATCTGTTTTTCAAGCTCTTAAAATGTGGCTTAACACACTGAACGTATTGTTCAACATGACCGAGGTTGAAACAGTTGTACCCGGAAATGATGCTCGCACAATGGCAGCACACATATCTTGAGTTTATGTGATAATGCTGAGGAGTCATTTCAAACCGCGAAAATGATTTTGTCGTGCAACCTTTAAGATCGCAGGGTTGTTTTCTGGTCATGTTCAGGTTTAATCCCGTGATTGTTACTGGTTGAAACTGAGAAAATGTTTGTAGATTCATTTTTAGGCTCCTTAAATAGAAAAGACCATGATTGCGTGAACAGTCATGGCCTTATAGATTAACGTTTATGAAAATTATTTATAATTCTAATTCAACAGGTTCGTCATTATTATTGAAACTTTGATACGCAGATCGGTCGGTACAGTAATAATTAAAAATAGTACGAATTACAGTTGAAATGAATTTTTTATCACAAATAAGAGTACTAAAACTTCGTCCATTAACATCGCAAAGTTTCACTTTGTTTAGATTTACGATTTTAAATGTTTTAATAAATTTAATGTGAATATTTTCGTTGTCCAAAAACCATAGATGACAGAATGAAATTTCATTTTCATCATTCTGTATATTTGAAATTGTACCTTTAAATTCATAAGTGAGATTTCCAGATTGATCAAGCCCGGTTATCGTAATGATAATGCAATATCCATTGAACGGAATGAGAATGGCAACATGTGTCGGATAATAATCATCATCCTCTCCAGAAAAATCATATTCACTATTGATATTATACGATTGCAAGTTGTCAAATTTATCGCTATACAACTTGAATAAATCATTTTTTGTTTCATTTTCAACAACATTTAATACAGGCATATCATACTCCTCCAATAAAATTGGCCATGATTGCGCGAACAGTCATGGCCGTGAATTGTTTTAATTAATCCATCTCTAAATAGTAATCATCACTACGTTTATTACTCTTCATGTACATTACACGCTTGTTCACATAAAAATTAACACACTTATAAATAATCTTTGAAATGAGACGATTATCGATTAGTAAATCATCAAAAGTACTAGGATCTTCAGTTCCATATTGTGCAATAAAGTCATCAATAATTTCATAGTAAATATCGCCATTTTCCAGATACCAAAAATCACAAAGCAAAACAGTTCCCTGATGTTTTTCTTCACACTCAGTTGTACCAACAATATTTATTGAAAGATTGTTACATTCAGTAAACTTGTCGACAATAGATATTACGTGAAAATTTCTTGTAGGGATGAGAATAGCAATATAAGTAATTGAAAACTGATCATCTTCAGTAACTTTTGACGAAAAAGTATACTGTTGCAACTCGTTTAATCGTTTATTCATAATTCCATGTATTTCTTCATTAATATCAAGATCGACATCTGAATTAAAAGATATTTTGTGTAAATATTTCATATCATACTCCTTAAATAAAAAAGGCCATAACTGCTCCAACAGTTATGGCCAAATGAACGACGAATTTGCCGTTAATGATCAATATTTAGTACTCATCTCACCATCCAAATACATTTCTGGATAACCCGGTGAAAATCTTCTCCAAATAAAATAATCTATCATAGAAATACATATTCTCTCCATGACCTCAGGACAATAAGGAACACTTTCCATGCCAACTGTTTGAGCTGCTTCATCAGATAGGACCAGGAGGTTGTTGATATTAAATATTTTGGTTCCAAAGAATGATACCTCAGCTAATCGAAAGGTGTTAGATCTATAATCCTCAATATTTGTTGTACCGATCATATTGAGTTTTAATTTACCTTTTTTGTTTACTCCTGTTATTTTATTTAACACCTGTACATTCTCAGCAACTGGAATAATAACACACAAATTTAAGTATATATCATACCCGGAGAGTTCAACATTTTTCCCAAGATCAAAGTCGATCTCATAGGATGGAAGTTTGTGTGTGTATTCTTCTGCTAATTCAGTTTTTGATAAATTGCAATTTTGCAACTCTATTTTAATATTAATCATTATTTACACCTAAAGTTTAGTTGATGTAATTAGAACTTTAATTAATTCTGTTTTTATTCATATCGTTTGTTCTAATTACAAAAAAATGCTCCTATGTTGATTAAAACATTAGGAGCGACATATACTTCAAATACTGATACTTCCTCATACTTTGAGTTATTACTTACGACTGACGGATCACCTCCTTCTTTGATTAACTAATTTGGAAATATATTTTGCTACTTTAATAATATTAATATTTATATTTTTTTGTTATTCTGAAGAATACATAGT
>JAOZLO010000524.1 GCA_029934775.1 Desulfocapsaceae bacterium | reverse complement strand
GCGCCTGCCTTGGGAGCAGGAGGTCGTAGGTTCGAATCCTACCGCCCCGACCAATGAAATCAAGCACTTACAGTTTTGACTGTAGGTGCTTTTTCGCATTAAGTGCAGATTAAGTGCGGTGGGTGCAGAGAAACACCGCATTCGGGTAATGAAGGTGTGGGCAAATACTAATTAAGGTAGAGATGTTTTACAGAAGAAATAAGGGTTCTTCCGACTCAAGCGTACTTTTGTCTCTGAGCCCCTGAATTGTTGAGGTTCGAAAGAGAGCTTTCTCCGATCTCAACAAATTTGGTGAGACAAATAATTTTTCAAATAGCGTTTTCTTCTCCCTTCCCTTTTTCAAAGGGAGGGAAGGGGAAGATAAAAAATATTTGAAGCAACAAAATCAGTCAAAGGAGAGCGTTTTGCTCCTTCACCTTGGCCACAATCCCTTAGTACTGGGCAATACCGAAAAGTACGCTTAATCCGGAAGAACCGAAATAAGGATGGATATTCGGTACTGGTTGAGGTGTTTTCGCCGGTGCGGGAGGATTAGTTATCGGAGTAGTGGTTTTTTTGTTCTTACTTTTTATCTGGGGGCGTCTTCTTCGAACAATTTTTTATAATCTTTTCTGTAAGAAGCGGGTGTGTCGTTTAGATGAATCCAATACTCCGCTATAGCACGAATCATAGCCAGATCGATATGGTTGCAATCCAAAAGTTTTTTTAATAGTTTTAGAGTGTTGAGGGCCTCAACCTCGTACTCTTTCGCTAAGATTAGTAAATCTTTATCGTCTGTAACGATTGGGAACTCGAGAATATATGCGTGTGCTAAAGCAATTATATCAATTCTTCCCGTCGTTAATCTCTCTTCGCGTACAGTTTCTCTTATGAAAAAAAAAGCGTTGCTAATATCTGTTTTCTGATCTCTGCTGATTTTGAAACATCTCTGCCTATTCTTTACATATTCATCCTGATCAACCCAACCAAATTTATTCTTTAGAGTTGGACTCTTTTTGTATTCATCGTAAAGATCTTTTATAACTCCCAGAGCAAAAGAATTTTCACAAAAAGGTTCTTTTAATAATGGGACTATACTTTGAGCTAATCTAAGATAAGAACATGTGTCGACAACCATCGATGCATACATTAGCAAATCTCGTCATATAGAGCTTGAGCATCGACAGGTGCCATACTCATGACAGATTGAACAAAACTAGGTGGTTTTTTTTCTTTTACCAAATAGCTTCTCAGAGAACTAAAGAAAGGTGTTTCAAATTCTTCTTCACATGTTTTGATATATTCTTTGGGTGAAGGTGGTAGCTCGTCTTTGAACAGTAATTCTGTGACAGTAGGGTATTGTGAACAAAATGCTGAATTGGCTCTATAGATTCTTTTGTCAAACTCAAGATCTACAATTGTTTTATTGGCATATTCTGCGTACCTATTGATTTCATAGTACACAGTAAGGGGTGATACTGTGAGATCTTTTGCAACTTCTATTATTCTGTTAACTTGTTTTGTTCCAGAAGGCAGTTTTCTAATATAGAGATACTCACTTTCGGCAAGTTCCTGGCTGACAAGCAAAGAGCCAGCAAACATATCTGCGAAATTTTCCGCTTCATCATCTCTGAGTGTTGGTGCCTTTACATGTCCAAGTTCGTGAGCCATCCAAAATTTAAAATCATTGATATTACTATCTAAGTTTAGATAGACCCATGTTGTCATTGATGATGGAAGAAAGACGTGTAAAGCATTTTCATGATTTTTTTTATGTCCACCAAGAACTGGTATTATGACTGCGTGGTTTTCGTTAAAAAAATCTATTAAATCTTCGAATTCAATTTCTTCATTTCCACTTTTACCAATCTCTTTTCTAACTGTACTTGCAACTTTATGGATGTACTCGTAATCAATTTTCGGATTTTTGAGTACAGGAGGGTTCGAAAGGTTATCAAAAGGTAAATAATCTACAAGATGTTCTAAGAGGTAGCCCTTATCTATTGCATCTTCAATGTATTCTTTTGAAATCTTATGACGGCCTTTTTTTCTAAAGGCTATTACTGGGGCACTAGAATTTTCTCCTTTAATTACTATTTGATCAAATGTTAAATTTAAAACTCTAGCAAGTTTAAGGAGTTTAGCTGGGCGTGGAAATTTCTTTCTATTCAACCAATTGCTTATTGATTGTCTGGAGAATTTTAATTCTTTGGCGAGATCAGAAGGGGAATAACCTAACTCCTCTAGTCTATCTTGTATAAGGTCAGTGTTTAGTTTTTTCATGTTACCTCCTCCTATCAGAACCATACATTCTGTGTCAACTTTTGTCAACTTTAAACAGGTTGGCCGGGAAACGTCAAAGGCAATGTCGGGGGCAATTTTCTCGTAACTATCACCTTACAATTCAAAGACAACAGGCTCATTTATCGGTCTGTACCGGCCATCACACACGCTGGCATTGATGAAGGTGCCCCTCCGAACGTTACCATACCCCTCGTGGATGTGACCAAATACATTATACTTTGGCCTGATTTGAAACACCCTCTCTAAAAGATCAGCACAGCTCTGGGGAAGTCCTCAGACGTTATCTAGGATCGTGGCCAGCTGACCATGGGTGATCAGTACATCAATATTATCTGGTATCATTGTCCACTTCTCGCGGATCGTTGAGCCTCTGTCAGTCATGAAACAGTAACCCATGCGCAAGTTGTCAAGTTAAGTCGAAACTAGTAATCAAAACTTGTCTAAACACTTATTGCGTGAACCAATAAGTGTTATTTGTAAATTACCCGCTATACTCGATTGTCCCACGGCATTTAGGAAAAACACTGCAGCCCCAGAATTGCTTACCTGTATTTTTTCCCTTTCGTGCAGTACGTAAAACCATCTTACTGTTACAAACAGGGCAGAGTGGATCACTTATCT
>JAOZLO010000523.1 GCA_029934775.1 Desulfocapsaceae bacterium | reverse complement strand
GGTAATTTTCCCGTCGCGGGTAACCAGTAGAGACTGGAGCCTCCCTGCTGCAAGTTTATGTACAGCTCTGTCAAGGCTGCAATGCTCTAAAACAAATGATCCGGGGTCTGGTTTCTGCATAAATTCTTCAACTTTTTTTCTGGCAATGACCATCAGGGCTTTTTTCTCAAGGATCGGTTCCTCAGAGCGATATCTGTCTCGAAGCTGAGCGAGATATTCTGCACTGAAATTGTACTTTTTAAGTTCTTCAATTTTATCGTTGAAGTCATATTTTGGTTCAATTGCCTCCAGAGCTCTCAACTGCCCTATCTTGCCAACAACATGACCATCATTGTCTAAAACAAGAATGGCTCTGTGCTGATATTTGTTTGCAGTATGTGCATTCTGTGCTTTTTCCAAGGCAACCAGAGCATCTTCGAGGCTTGTACCGAGAGTTACAGTTGCATACTCAGAGATGGGTATCATAATATCTTTAACAGAACGATTTTCCACAATATCTCCTTCAGGCCAAAATTAAATGCTTTAAAAATGATAAGCTGAATGGTCATTCATTTTTTAGGCGAAAAAATACGTTTTGTCAAAAGAATAAGAGAAGAGTGTCGAATGTATTGGAGAGAGAAATGTATCTGTCGGGTGGGATTAACTGGAACAGCTATCTCATCGATCGCAGGGTTTTGAGGGATACTGCGTCGTAAGTCATTCGTATTTATTTTGATGTGCAGGCGGTCCGGGCATCTTCAACCGCCCTGTAATTTCCTTATGAGGGCCTCCTTTTCTTTCAGCAGGGCATGGGTCTCTGATGCTACTTCGAAGTTATCACTGGCTGCTTTAACGGCCTCTTCTTTTGCATGTTCTGCGTGAGAAATTTTTTCAATGGAGGATTGAACCACCTGATCCATTTGCTCTTCAAAACTGTTTTCCAGTTTTTCAAGGGCACCACTTTTTTTGTCTCTTTCCCGTTGGCAAAGTGCCAGTTCCTCAGAAAGTTTGTTGATCTGCTTGGATTTTTTTTGAAGTAAAATTACAGCGACAACAGTGACAATTACTGCTCCGCCTAATGCCAGCCATACCATCATATTCTCCATTATCAGTGAAATAGTTGTCAGTTTTAGGGGTAACGTACATTACCCACTTTTGTAACAATAGCATATACAACCTTGTCTTACAATAAACTATAAGGATGCTGGAAGTGAAAAGTTTTGGTAAAACAGATGTATCAATGACAAATAATAGCGGAGATTAAATAAATGAATATTCCTCAATATAGTGATATCGAAAGAGCACACAGGCGAATTGAAAATCTTATACACCGGACTCCAGTATTTACCTCAAGGGGGATTGATGCTCTGACGGGTGGTGAGCTGTATTTTAAGGGGGAAAATTTCCAGAAGGCTGGTGCTTTTAAATTCAGAGGGGCATGCAACGCTGTTTTTTCATTGTCGGAAGAAGAGGTGAAAAGGGGAGTCGCCACGCATTCTTCTGGTAATCATGGAGCAGCGTTGGCTTTAGCTGCACGTTTACGTGGCGGCAACGCTCACGTTGTAATGCCGGAAAATGCGCCGGAAATAAAAAAGATAGCTGTTGCCGGATATGGGGCCAGAACCATCTTTTGTAAACCTTCGCTGGAGGCAAGAGAATCGACACTGGAAACAGTGATAGAGCAGACTGGTGCAACAGAAATACATCCGTATAATAATTTTTCCGTCATCAGCGGGCAGGGGACAGCAGCAAAAGAACTCATCGAAGATTACGGGGAGTTTGATCTGATTATGGCTCCTGTCGGCGGAGGTGGCTTACTCAGTGGGACTGCTATCTCGGTGAAAAAAATGTTGTCCGGTTGTAGAGTAATTGCAGCTGAACCTGAGGGTGCTGATGATAGCTTCAGGTCGTTTAAAAGTAAAACGTTACTCCCTTCGGTAAACCCGAAAACTATAGCCGATGGGTTGCTTTCTTCATTGGGAGAGCGAAATTTCACAATTATTCTTGATCTGGTTGACGATATCGTGACGGTTTCTGAAGAAAAAATCATTGAAGCCATGCGGTTGATCTGGGAGCGCATGAAAATAGTGGTGGAGCCTTCTGCTGCTGTATCGCTGGCAGCAATACTTGCAAATAAAGTAGATGTGACAGATAAAAAAATTGGGATCATTCTTTCTGGTGGAAATTTGGATTTAGGGCGATTGCCGTTTTAGCACCTTATTTCTGAAAAGCTGTAACTCAGTTCAGTACCCCCTTGAGGGGTATAAAAAACAACAGATAAGCGTAGACTTCGAGAATTCTCACCACAGAGGACACAGAGAGCACAGAGAAGGGAAAAGATCGATTGACGGTTGTTATATATCCTGCAAACCTTCAGACTTGCTCGTAGGGTAGTCTGTTTTTCCTTTGTGTCTTCTGTGCTCTCTGTGGTGAGACTATGGTATTTGGGTTGCGGGCATCGTCCGCTTTAGTACATTCCGTCTGAACTTCCATCATTAAAAACCAGCAGTGCCCGGTTAGAAAATTGAATACGTGAACATAATGCCCTGCGGGCAGGCTTAAGGGCTAACAACCTTGCGTCTGTCTAAAAATGGAAATTCCTATACGTTTAAATTAATAATGAGGTTTTATACATGCTTGATCTGATAAAGAAAATCCTGGGGGATACTTCTGCAGGAAAGAAAAAAGAGAGTAATGAGGTGCAGGATGTAAATACGGCTCTCTGTGTTCTCCTGTTTGAGGCCGCCTATGTAGACGGGGAGTGTTCAGATGAGGAAAGAGAACACGTTATCTTGACGCTTACGACAAAATGCGGTGTTTCCCGCGAAGAGATTGATGAATTGATTGCCTATGGTGAGCAGGAAAGGAAAAATTCTGTAGACCTCTTCCAGTTCACTCGTTATATGAATAACAATTTTACCAGGCAGCAGT
>JAOZLO010000080.1 GCA_029934775.1 Desulfocapsaceae bacterium | reverse complement strand
ACGCTTCAGAAACAACCCACAAACCCTCCTGCAAGTCCTTAACCGGACACTACTGGGTATAAGTACCTTGTGGGTGTTTTTAGTTTCTTGTTTTTTTACTGCAGTGTTTCTGAAGTAAGGTCCTGATCTTATCCCCTGCAAGCACTTCAACAAGCCCGTCCAGTTCAAGAAAAAGCAGCAGCTCGCTCATTCTCGCAGGAGACAGTCCTGAATGTTCAAGCAACTGGTCACGGGTCTGGGGATAGGGTTCAATATGATTGAGCAAAAGTTGCGCATCCGGATCAAGATCTATATGCCCGGCCCTCTGGCCGGCAGATTTATCACCCGCACAACTCAGTGTGTAACCGGGTAACTCCTCAAGAATATCCTCGACCCGTGATACCAGTTTAGCTCCCTGCTGCAGGAGCCAGTGTGCGCCGGCACTCTTATGTGAATCAACCTGGCCGGGAACAGCAAAAACCTCTCTACCATAATCAAGAGCAAGCTGTGCCGTAATTAATGAACCAGATTTTTTCGCCGCCTCAACAATAACGACCCCCTGGCTGAGCCCTGCTATAATCCGGTTCCTTGCAGGAAATCTAAACCCCTCGGGCCGAGTTCCCAGAGGGTACTCAGTCACCAGAATCCCACATTCTGATATTTTTCGATAAAGATCGGAATTTTGCCGTGGATAGACAACATCTAACCCACAACCAAGAACCGCAACAGTAACTCCCCCTGCTGCCAGAGAACCAGCATGGGCTTCTGCATCGATACCCAGAGCCAGACCCGAAACAACTCCCATCGAAAGACGGGCAAGACTTCCAGCAAGAGAGTATGCCGTTCTCTTACCATAGACTGTTGCGGCCCGTGAGCCGACAATTGCTACAGCGTCCTGTTTCAGGAATTTTTTTCCGCCCTGAATGTAAATCACAGGAGGAGGGTCGGATATCTGCCGCAGCAGACCCGGATAGAAGGGATCTTCAATTGAGAGAGCTTCTGCACCCCTCGATTCCAGCTTTGCAAGTTCCTCTCTACCGTATTCTAAGACAGCGTCTCGAGAAGCAAGCCCTGTGATTTGTTTTTTCTGAATCCCGGGAATCCGGCACAGCTCCTTCTGCGAGGCCTGCAACACACGGGTCGGCGAGTGAAAGTAATCAATCAGCCGCCAGTAGCCGTTCATTCCCAGTCCAGGTACAAGACTGAGAGCTATCCAATCCTGAATGGGAGCCATTAGTCTATCATAAAAACACGGAGTTCATCCACTCTGGACGGGTGTTTTAATTTCACAATTGCCTGGGCTTCTATCTGGCGGATACGCTCCCTGGTAACTGCAAAACACTTCCCAACCTCCTCCAGGGTATGATCGCAGTCAACATCTATTCCATAACGCATCCTCAGCACTTTTGACTCTCTTGGTGTAAGAGAAGACATTACTTGAGTCAAACATTCCCTCAGGCTCGTAACCATGCTGGCCTCATCAGGGCCAATCTTATCCTTATCTTCTATAAAATCACCCAGATAACTCTCTCCATCGTCTCCTACAGGTGTATCCAGAGAAATTGCATCCTTTGCTATTTTGAGTGCTGATTTCACCTTTCCGACATCGGTTCCCAACTGCTCCGCCATCTCCTCTGTAGTTGGTTCCCTTTGTTCTTCCAAAAGAAAATCCTTGGATACCCGCAACAGTCGATTGATCGTTTCAATCATATGAACAGGCAACCGGATAGTTCTCCCCTGATCTGCAATACCACGGGTAATTGACTGTCGAATCCACCATGTTGCATAAGTACTGAACTTATACCCCCGGTGATAATCAAATTTTTCAACAGCCTTCATTAAACCAATATTTCCCTCCTGAATGAGATCGGAAAATTGAAGTCCACGATTAACAAATTTTTTTGAGACAGATATGACAAGACGAAGATTGGCCCGAACCAGCCCCTCTCTTGCATGTTTGTACATCTCCCAGCCAGAATCAACTTCATGAAGAATCCCCCTCAACTGACTTTGGTCCACCCCGGATTCCACCAGCATCTGTCGATTGACCTGTTTTTCAATTGCTTCTGGGGTCATATCACCGGGAGAACCCTGGTTGTTTAAGGTGTAGTCTCCCATAACTCTAACAAATAATTTTCTGAACCTTTTGGATAATTCCTCCAGCCCGGCAGCGACAGCATTTACATAGTCAGAACAGATAATAGTATCTTGAAAAAGTGCAGCTATGTCCTCCCCAACCTGTTCCACCTCTGTAAAAAACTCTCGAGCCTCAACAGAATTCTCCTTCACCATTAAATATTTCTTTAACAGTAAATTTCGCTTCTCATCGAATTTTACAGCTTTATCTACCTGAGCTAGCAGTTTTTCCCTCTCACTCTTCATTTCTGTTGGCTGGCTTTCCTGAACGCCTGATATAATTTGACAGATTTTGATATGACTATCCGCCAGCACTTTTACAACTTCAACCAGTGCTGGAATTGCCAGCGGAGTCTTCATTACACTTTTTTGTACTCTCTTTTTTCCATCCTCCATCATTTTTGCAAGGTTCAGTTCCTCTGTATGGTTAAGAAGGGTAAGCGTTCCCATTTCCCTGAGGTAGATATTCATGGGGTCAATAGACGACTTCGACTTTGATGACTGTTTTTCTGCAATACGTGCAATCCTTCTCCTGTCATTTTTTCGACGATCATTAAAAATGGAGTCTCGACGATCTTTGACAATACAGGTTCGTCTATCATATCGAGTATCAGAGAAATCGACAGAAGCCTCAGCCTCATCGCCCTGGGGATCAGCAGTCAAGTCATAGACGGACAAGTTTTTCTGTGTATCAAAATCACCCATTCCTTCTCCCGAATCACCAACTGAATCGTTATCATTCTCAATAATGGCCACAATTCTCCCTTTCTGATCGCTTTCCTCGTATATTCCACGTGGAAAAACCGACTATTGCACGTAAAAGCATCCTCAATTCAAACACTTCCCAGATACTCAAACAAAACAACATAAAAAGTCAAGAAAATTCAACTTCATATTTAAAAAACTGTTTACTCTTGACAGCCCCAGACAGCCGGATCTGGATTTACAGCACTTCTCCCTGCATCTTTCTACTGATTTCAACCTTTTCGGTAATCAATTCCTGAAGTTTGACTAAGTCACCTTCACTCTCCGCTAGCCTGATGTGTGCCATCACTTCATCGGAATCTTTCTGCAAACGGAATTTACGAAGATATACAACCATATCTTCTATTTCCTCCTCTGCCCCCACTTCGTCTTTTGTCTGGTTCTGCAGAGATGCGCGCAGCAGCAGATCTGCTACCAGCTTTCTCTCTTGGCCCTCGGGGAGGGTGGTCAACAACTCCTCAGGCTCAAATTCCGTATCGCTTTCCACCATTTCTCTCAGCTGAAGAAAGAGAACTTCACCAACGCCACCTTCAAGACTTCCTCTCAGGCCATTTTCCTCCAGGCGACTGAAATAACGGGGATGTAGAACCATAAATTCTACCAGTTGTTTCTGGGCAATAGAAAGAGGTTCACTCCTTACCGTTTTGCTCATCTTCTCATGCAGCGCTCCTTCAGGCCCGGGCGCGGAGGAGGGGCCACTCAGCGATTGAAAATGATCAACAGGCAAGTTAAGCCGCTCGGCAAAATGCGATATGACCATAGACCGCTGCAGAGGTGACACTGCAGCTTTAACAAGAGGAATTAAAGCTTCTACAATTTTACTCTTACCATCCAGGGTGAGTCCATGCTGTCGTATCAGACTCCCCAGGACAAACTCGGGTAAAGATTCCGCCTCCTTGAGAAGTTTGTTCAGCTGCTCCAGACCATTCTCACGAATATATGTATCAGGATCATGGCCCGATGGCAAAAGCGCAATATGTCCAACCACCTGCTCCGCTAAAAAATGTGGAACAGCCCTGACAGCAGCCTTTTCTCCTGCCTCATCTCCATCAAAAAGAAGTGTTACTTCGGTGGTAAATCGTTTGAGCAATCGGAGTTGTTCCCTTGTCAGGGCTGTTCCCAGGGGTGCTGCAACATTGTCGCAACCATGTGCAACGAGCGAGACAAGATCAAAATTACCTTCAACAAGAATTGCCCGTTTCTTTTTTCGTATACTGTCTTTGAGATGATAAAGCCCGAGAAGAAGTCTGCTTTTGTTAAATACAATGGATTCGGGTGAATTCAAATACTTGGGCTGACCATCTCCAACAATCCTCCCGCCAAATCCGCAAACCCTCCCACTGATATCAAATAGGGGAAAGACTACTCTGTCCCGGAACCTGTCATAGGTCCCCCCGTTTTTTTTGGGTGCCAGCAGACCACCCTCAACAGCTATGGCTGTCTCTTCCCTGTTCAACTGTCCACTTAAATAACTCCATCCCTCTGCCTCAACTGAAGGTGCGTAACCAAGAACAAATTTTTTTACAATTTCAGGAGCTACACCTCTTTCATGCAAATATACTCTGCAAGTTTCCGCTCCTTTTGCTGTTTCCAGGTAGTGGCTATAAATTTGGGCACATTTTTTATTTACCCTGAAAAGCAGATCACGCTTTTCCTCCAGAGCTCTTTCTTCTTTTGAGCGACGCCTCTCAGGCAGTTCAATCTTGTACCTTCCTGCCAATTCTTTTAATGCTTCAGGAAAATCCAGGTTATGATATTTCATCATAAAGCTGAACACATCTCCTGATTCACCACAGCCGAAACAGTGATAAAATTGTTGTCCGGCATGGATAGAAAAAGAAGGTGTTTTCTCCCCATGGAAAGGACACAGCCCCAGAAATCTGACTCCGCTCTGCTTCAGCTCGACACACTCACCTATAATTTGAACAATATCCGCCTGTTCCTTTACCCGTGAGACAATGGCTTCCCGTGATTCGTTACTGGGCATGTAGATACCTTACTCCTGAATTTCTTTATTCCTTCTCTATGACTCCTGTAGTGTAAGACGGTGTTTTTTGGGCCTGGGAAGCTGTATACTACTGTGCCTCTCTTACAATACTCGCAAATTCTGCTGCATCCAGACTAGCTGCACCCACAAAAACTCCAGACAGAGAAGGAAGAGAAAGGTATCTTTTTGCATTACCCGGCAAAAGGGCTCCACCGTACACCATTGGCCAGTCCCCGTGCATCCCCTTGAAATGGGCAATAATTTTTTCAACTTTTTCAGGTGCTTCCGGGATTCGAAAAGTCAAACTATCCACTGGCCCATAGGCAACAATCAGATCTTTTAATTCGATATCATGAAGAGGAGACAATTGTGAATGAGCTGAGGAGTACTCTATACAGACAATGGGTATCAGATCCGCGTCTGCAGTTTCAGTGACTTTATTGATCACATCCTGCCTGGTTTCATGAAAATAACGTCTCCGTTCAGAATGTCCGATTATGACATATTCGACCAGATTTTTTATCATATCGGCTGCAACAGCACCGGTATAGCCCCCTCTGGGGAAAGGAGACACATCCTGAGCTGCAAGATGCACATTTTCAAGGTTCAGGTCCCTGACATGCGCGGCCAGGTTTTCAAGACAGATATAAGAGGGCGCTACAATAACCTCGACATTCTCCTGCACCTCGTAGAGATCTGCAAAATCATCAAACCATTTCCTTGCATCATCACCGGTTTTATGGCACTTCCAGTTAGCAATCACATATTCTTTCATAAGCTATTTCAGTTCAGCAGTGCTGTCGGTGATATCGTCCAAGTCCACATTCTCCCCATCGGGAATCTTTATACGCTGAAACAGATCAGAAAGATCGTTTTCCTGCATCTCCCCATCTGCTCCCCCGGGAGTATCGAGTCCATCCATATATTTTTCAAGTATTGCTTTGAGTTCATTGCGAACTTGATTTTTCCTCTGTTGCAACTCTTCTATTTTTCCAGGTAAATGTGCCAGTTCTGCCCGAGCTTCATTGCGAATTTTTCCAACTTCAGTTTTTGCCTGTTCAATTATGGTCTGTGCATCCTGTTCACTGGTCTCTCTGAGATTATCAGCAAATTTCTGTGCTGCCAGGATGGTTGTTTTAAAATCCAGCCCCTCTTTTTCTAATTCTCTGTTTCTTTCTTCAAGCCGATGGAACTTCTCCTGCAACATTTCCGTTTCATTTTGTTCTTTTACTCTTGCATCGCTTCCAGAACTCAACTTTTCTTCCAACTCAGCGATTTTCTCACGATAGGTGACCCTCTCATCTTCAAACTCGCTAACAGTTGTCTCCAATTCTCCAACCTGATTTTTTAAACCTCCAATTTCTCTATCTTTCTCCCTGTATTCTTCCTGAACTTCCTCCTCAATTTCTTCTCTGCTTACCTGTCCGACTCGAAGCTCCTTCTCTAATCTTTCTTTCTCTATCTGAAGCAGTTCCTGTTCCGCAATAAGAGATTCTATCTCTTCGGTATGAACATGACTCTGTTCATACAGCTCAAAAAAATCTTCGGCAAGAAGTTCCAGATAGGATTTCACCTCAATGGTATTATACCCTCTGAACTTAACCTGGAACTCTTGATCTTTAATCGCCTGTGGTGTAAGCATGACTGCCTCCATTTAGAATAAATGTACCTTACTTTTGAAACCCTATCACTCAGTTCAGCACCCCTCGAGGGGTATTAAAACAAAAAAAGATGAACATTGAACACCGAATGTAGATTCAGAGTTAAAATCTACCAGAGTAATGACTTATCGAGGCCATAAGATGAATGTCTGATCAGAAATTTCACCCCATTCCAACAGCAATCTGCTTGAGAGTCGGAACAAGAAAACTCTGAAGAAACATAATCCCCATAATGAGAATCATCGGAGAAAAATCTATCCCCCCCATACTCAGCGGCAACAAACGACGAATACGACTCAAAAGTGGTTCTGTCACCTCGACAAGAAACCGAACGATTGGATTATATGGATCGGCATTAACCCATGAAATTACAGCCCTGCCGATTATAATCCACATATAGGCAGTTAAAAGAAAATCTACCAGCCTGGCAATAGCCATCATAAAATTATTGACAACAAACATGGAACAGTTCTCCTCTGGTTCCTTAGAAATTTTTTCCTGGGCTTACTACCCCCTAAGAGATATTGGAAAAACCCCTTTTTTAGTACCTTACTCCTTAATTTCTATAATAAAAAACAAGAAACTGAGGAATGTGTTTTCAAATTATATAGTTCGATGTACCACCATGGTACTTATACCCCCTTGTGGGGGGTATGGCTATATCACCCAATCCGGCTTCCAACAGCAACAATGTCGCTCACAGTTGAAAGAACCAGACGCTCTTTACCATCAATTTTTTCTCCAGCAGTCAATATCATTCCCTGTGAAACCACACCCATAATCTTTACAGGTTTCAGGTTAGCGACAATTACCACCTGTTGTCCAACCAATTCGGACGGCTGGTAGTATTCGGCAATACCGGAAACTATTGTTCTCATTTCAGGTGCTTTGACAGTCAACTTCAAAAGTTTACTTGACTTCTTCACAGGTTTGGCTGCAACGATTTCAGCCACTCTAAGATCAAGTTTTTGAAAAACATCAAAAGAAACAAGATCCTCTTCGCTCTGTTCGATTTTTTCAGCCTTTTTCATCCCACTTCCATCAGATT
Organism: Desulfocapsaceae bacterium; assembly: GCA_029934775.1. GTDB lineage: Bacteria > Desulfobacterota > Desulfobulbia > Desulfobulbales > Desulfocapsaceae > Desulfomarina. The sequence goes on along the minus strand of JAOZLO010000080.1, from coordinate 1,972 downwards.
TTTTCTTCTTATCCTTATCTTTTTTTCTCCCCTCCAGCCGTGGAAACAACGGGCCTCCCGGTCTCACCCTGGATCCGGGCACGAGTACTCCCCACCTCCCTCCAGCATCAAAAAAACGTGCCTCTTCACTGTCTGCTGTAAGACCAAGGCCTACAGCCATTCTAGTAGAAGCAATCGGCATTATCGGCTGTAAAACCAGTGAAACTATCCTCAAACACTCGAGCAGATTATAGAGTACGGTGTCAAGCCGCTCCGCGTTCTCTGGATCTTTGGCCAGGGCCCATGGTTCATTCACGACTATGTATTTATTCGCCATGCTGATAATATCCCAGACTATCTGAAGCGCACGATGAAAACAAAAATCAGCCATGGCCTCACGATAACCCGGAATCATCAATTCAACAGCCTCCCTGAAGGCCTCATCTTCTACCTCAGGGGTGCCTGGTCCGGAAATTATTCCACCTTGATATTTCAGCACCATCGCCATGGTTCTGCTGTACAGGTTACCCAGATCATTAGCCAGATCGGCATTCTGCCTGGTTACGATTGCGTCCGAACTGAAAGAGGAATCGAGACCAAAAGACATCTCCCGCAGGACAAAATACCTCAGGGTATCTATTCCATATTCATCTACCAGTTGCCTGGGCCGTACAACATTACCGATGGATTTTGACATCTTGGTATCATCAACATTCCAGTACCCATGTACATGCAGTTTTTTGTACAGAGGAACACCCATGGACATGAGCATTGTCGGCCAGTAGATAGCATGGGGCTTTAATATATCCTTTGCGATAACATGCTCAGAAAAAGGCCAGAAGGTGTTATAATCATCCCCTTCCGGAAACCCAAGTCCAGTCAGATAGTTGATAAGGGCATCAAACCAGACGTACGTGACAAAATTATCATCAAAAGGCAGCTCTATACCCCAGGTTAATCTGGATTTTGGCCTGGAAATACAGAGATCTTCCAGCGGTTCACTGAGAAAAGACAGTACCTCATTACGGTATCGTTCAGGAGTTATGAAATCCGGGTTATTTCTGATATGATCAATCAGCTGCTGCTGGTAACTGGACATGCGGAAAAAATAGTTCTGTTCAGCTATCTCCTGTGGAGGTATCTGATGATCCGGGCAGTTGCCGTCCACAAGTTCTTTTTCCGTCAAAAAACGTTCACAACCTCGACAATAGAGACCTGTGTATTCATCAAAATAGATATCCCCGCTGTCATACACTTTCTGCAGTATGTCTCTTACAGTGGCAATATGCTGGACATCAGTTGTTCGGATATAATTATCCGGTGCTACCTCGAGCAGCGGCCAGGTATCCCGAAACATTTTACTGATTTTATCGACATACTCCCCGGGAGGAACATTTTCTTTTTCAGCCGCCTCAACTATTTTATCTCCATGTTCATCCGTTCCTGTTTGAAACCTGACATTTTCACCACACAACCGCCTGAAACGGCTGTAAGTGTCGGCAACAATTGTAGTATAAGCATGTCCCAGGTGAGGCTGAGCATTAACATAGTAGATGGGTGTCGTGATATAAGTTGTCATGAATTACTTTTCTCTTTTCCTCTCTTTTTTCTTTGTCGTGATTTTTTTCCCGATATTCTGAGCCCTCTTCCATTGTTCCTTTCCCAGAATTATCTCCTCGCCGATATCATTTTCAACAAGGATTGATTCCTGCAGAGGGTTCTGCCGCTTGACACGATACTGAACATCCTCTATGCGAATTAGTTTCCCAGCCCTTGGCATACCTTTCCTCTGTCTTTTATACGTCTCGTATTCATACGTCAGACAACAGAGTAGACGGTTACAAACACCCGAAATTTTTGAAGGATTAAGAGGCAAATCCTGTTCTTTGGCCATTTTGATCGATACAGAATCAAATTTTTTAATAAAAGAAGAACAACATAATTCGCGACCGCAGGTACCTATCCCGCCTAACATTTTTGTTTCATGACGCAC
>JAOZLO010000522.1 GCA_029934775.1 Desulfocapsaceae bacterium | reverse complement strand
GCTTTGGCTGGGTTCTTAATAACACTCGTACTGGAATGGCTGTTCAGGCTGTTGCCCAAAATCCGACTGGCGCACAAATTGTTGGTATCCCCAAGGATTTTATTTTTGCTGCTACTTTTGCGATTTCTACGATTATGGTTGGCCTGGGGGGAATCATGTTATGCCAGAAAAACCTCATTGATCCTATGGGCAGTACAGATATCATGATTAAGGCATGGGTTATTACAGCTTTTGGCGGGATGGGTTCCATTCGGGGTAGCCTGTATGCTGCATTTATTTTAGGAATGCTGGAAGCTTTTGTTGGCTGGTATTTTGGCATGATACATATACAGATTGCGACTTTAACATTGCTTTTAGTTACCCTGGCTATACGTCCTCAGGGATTAATGGGAAGAGAGTAAATTATGAGTTTGAAACGCATGCTCCTGATCTTGGGTGGATTTTACTGTGTAATGGGTGTTTTGCCTCTTTTTTTTGGTGAAACCGATTATATTATGAATATTTTGATCATGATACTGATATGGGCGGTTGTTGCCTCCTGCTGGGATGTTATCATGGGGTTTGCCGGGATTTTTTCTTTCGGGCAGGTCGCCTTTTATGTGATTGGTGCATACGCTTCGGCTATCCTCTCAGTTTCATTGGATATACCGCCGGTTTATTCCATAATAATGGCTGGTATAATTACAGGATTGTTTGGTGTACTTGTCGGCCTGCCTTGTCTCAAGCTAGCGGGCCCTTATGTGGCTCTGGTTACGTTTGCAGTTCATATGACTTTAGTGCCTTTTTTAAGGGGGCCTCTCGGAAGAGCTATTGGTTCCGGAGGATCCCAGGGGATTCTGACGATACCTCCTATCAAATTTCTTGGATTCGCATTTAGTTCCGATCATTTGGTACCATTTTTCTATTTAACATTTTTTCTGACAATTATCTGTACCTTGATCCTTGTTCTGGTGATAAAATCGTATTGGGGCACGGCTTTCCTGGTTCTGAAAGATTCTGAGAATTTTGCTACCAGCCTGGGAATCAGTGCTTTTAAGTATAAATTAATGGTTTTTGGACTTACTTCTTTTGTGACAGGGTTGTTTGGGGCTCTCTATGCTCATTATGTAGGAATGTTGTCGACAAACATGTTGAGTATGGATGTATTTACCATTCTTATGATCATGATGATAATCGGTGGTATAGGTAAATATCCAGGAGTTGTAATTGGGGCGGTTATCACTGTAACTATTAATCAGCTCCTGGCCCCCCTGGGTATGTATCGGCCTTTAATCATGGGTGCAATCGTCATTGTTCTTGTGCTGTTTCTCCGGGATGGTGTGATAAGCCCACTGTTTCGTTTTTTCTCTTCACAACAAAAAGTACGGTAAGAAAAAAGTTACTTAAATTTGCATCAAAAGAAAATTGTAACTATTCAGGTGGTACTCCAATATTGGCTAAACCACTGCTCTGTAACTAAGTAGTTACGGAAAATTAGAGTTGTTCGTGATTAATGTTTCAATGTAACTACTCGTGGGGTAAGCGTCTGAACTCCGCTAACCTCCGTACTTGTAACTGTTTACAGGGTGCCGCATATTTTTGCAGGCAGGCCTGTGCCGCGTATAAGTCATACGTAAGCAGGCATGACCGCAGAAAGATGCGATGCCCTGTGAGCAGTTACGTTTCAATTTGATCGATATGAAAGCATCGATCTAACATGAAGGTATTATTTACTAAACAGGAGGAGTAAAATGGGAAAAGTAAGATGCATGGTAATCATTTCGGCAATTTTTTTGCTGACAGCCACTTCAGCCTTTACGGCTGAAACTATTAAAATTGGGGTTCCTTTGGCTATGACAGGTGCATATGCCGGTTCGGGAGACAATTTCTGGAAGGGAATTACGATGGCAACCAGCGAAATAAACGAAAACGGTGGTTTGCTTGGGAAACAGATTGAGATTGTTCGTTTTGATTCGCAGGAGTTTGCCCCTGAAGTCGTTATGCAGGGTGCCAATTATCTGTGTGGAAAGATGAAGGTGACTTCAGTTCATGCTGGCTGGGCTGGCTGGGGACAGGATATCCGGGCTTACGGTAAATATGACGCGCCTTTTTTCTGTGATGATGGTGCAAAGCCGGCTGTGGATGTTTATAAGAGTGATCCTGAAAAGTACTACAATACCTATTTTATTGCCGATCACGGAGAAGATCAGGCGAATAGTATGTTCAAGTTCCTTACTGCTTTGCCCTATGAGTATCCTAATAAAAAAGTTGTGCTTATCAATACCGACGATACATGGGGAATGGAAGTTGGTGACACCCTTGAGAAGCAATTCAAAAAAATAGGTTGGAAAGTGGCTATGCATGAAACCGTCCCTTACGGTATAAATGAGTGGGGGCCGATATTAACCAAAATCCGTAGAATCAATCCGGCTCTTATCCATATTGAGATACCCAGTTCCCAGGAAGTTATCACTTTTTTCCATCAGTTCATTAAACAGCCAAGCAACTCGATTCTCAGCTACGGCTGGTCCATTACACCACTTGAAGTGTTGGCGAGCCTGGGCAAAGATGCTGATGGTATAGTCGGTGAAATGCCTGCCGGTATGCCGGCTCCTCTGGCGCCAAACGCCGAGAGTCAGGCGTGGGTGGATAAATATAAGAGTATTTATAAACATGAACTTCCTGTAGGATCCTGGATTGGTTATACCGGCGTGATGCTATGGGCCGATGCAGTGAAAGCTGTGGGGGATGAGTACGATTTCAAAGCTGTGAACAAGCATATTAGCGAAGTGGGCTATGACGGATTACAGGGCAAGATCAAATTTGGTGAAAATAATACGCTGCATGCTCAGGCCGGTTCTCCTATAGTTCACTATCAGGTGCAAGATGGGCAACTTGTGGCACTATTTACCGATCCACCACTTAAACCATATA
>JAOZLO010000521.1 GCA_029934775.1 Desulfocapsaceae bacterium | reverse complement strand
AATTTCTCCCAAAAAACTGTGGTCACATACCCGCCTGTAGTTATGAAACCGATCCCGAAGAAAAAGGAGAGGGGGGAGTGGAGGAAGTCCAATGTTATTGTCGATTTTTATTGTAAGTGTATTCATTCTTGTTATCTCTGAAGCTGCAGGAAAAACAGAAGAAAGATATTCAAAGGCAAAATATGCTCTTGAGAAGATTGCTGCAGGGGAGAAAATAGAGAGGAGTTAGCTACTAATTGTATTGCTAAATATGAGCCTTCTTGCACAATTTTATATTCTGCAATAGAGGAGTTAATATGGTATGTATACACAGTGGTAGCAGAACTGATACAGAAAAAATCAACAGGTTAATTGTATTGGGGAAATGCTGAAGAATAATCACTAATTAATACCAAGGCTTTTTTGATTGTAATAGAGAAATTAATATGACCGATATATTTCGCTTTGTAACTCCAGTTACCTACTGGATACTGATTGCTTTGTGGTCTTTTATTCTCTACTTTTATGTAAAGAAAATGTGGGGCAGCAAAACCCAAAAGTTGTTCCTTACTCTAATAATTATTCTTGCTATTGATGCTTTCCGCACCTTATTTGAAAGTGTCTACTTTGGAATCTGGAATACATCCTTATCGGGATTTATTCCTAAAAATATCGGCATATTTCTAATGCGTCCCGAATTGGTTATCATTCCAAAAGTGTTAAACGTGATTGCAGCAATAGTTGTGATTACTCTTCTTCTCAAACGCTGGCTTCCCAAGGAAGAGGAAGAACAACTGCGTCAAGATAATCAATTACGTGCAGTTGTAGATAATTCAGTAGATGCGATTGGAGTTTCAAGAGATGGAATTCATACACTTGTGAATCCAGCATATCTGAACATGTTCGGTTATGAAAAAACAGAAGAATTACTCGGTAAACCTATTTCTGAACTGATAGCACCGAGTGAACGTAAAAGAATTCTTAGCTATGTTTCTAATCGGATAACAAATAAAATTGTAGCATCATACTACGAAACCAGAGGGCTCAGAAAAGACGGAACGGAATTTGATATGGAAGTCAATGTTTCGCAATACGGAGGGGGAGGTGATAAGAACACTCTTGTAATTCTTCGTGATATCACAAAACGAAAATTCCTTGAAGAGCAGCTGAGGCACGCTCAGAAAATGGAAGCAATAGGAACTCTTGCTGGAGGTATAGCCCATGACTTCAACAACATTCTTTCTGCAATTCTTGGCTATACAGAGCTCGCAAGAGATGAAAGTCCATCGGGGTCAGTCATTGCAGAAGATTTAGATAAGGTGTTACTGGCAACTGATAGAGCAAAAGGCCTCGTACAACATATACTCGCTTTCAGCCGCCAAGCTGATGTTGAATATAAATCTTTTCAGCCAGCAAGTATTGTAGAGGAAGCAATAACAATGCTGCGTCCGACGCTGCCCACAACAATTGAGATTGTTGTGGATATTGATTCCGCATCTAGCGTTATCTTTGCCGATCCGAATCAAATCAATCAAATAGTGATGAACCTTTGTACCAATGCTTTCCACGCTATGGAAAAAAATGGTGGCAGATTAAATATCTCATTAAAAGAAACAAAACTCACTCGTGAAGATCTTGTAGAAGAACCCGATGTTAAAGCTGGTACTTTTCTTCAGTTTTCAGTAAGTGATACAGGATCAGGGATATCTCCAGAGATCAAAGGTAAGGTTTTTGACCCATTTTTTACAACTAAAGAAACTGGCAAGGGCACTGGCATGGGGCTTTCAATTATCCATGGGATAGTGAAAAGTCTTGGAGGATTTGTTTCCCTTTACAGTCAGGTTGGCCAAGGTACAACTTTTCATGTGTTTTTTCCTGTCATCGAAAAAGGTGTGCAGTTTAATTCACTCAAAAATATCGAACCTGCTCCAACAGGCAAAGAAAGGATTCTTTTTATTGATGATGAAGAAGTGCTTGCTCAGATGGGCAAGGATATGCTTGAAAGACTTGGATACCGTGTCACTGTAAGAAAGTGCAGTCTTGAAGCTCTAGAAACCTTCCAGAATCAGCCCGATAAGTTTGATCTTGTTATCACAGATCAGACTATGCCTGGTATGGCTGGTATTGATCTTGCCAGAAGGATGCTTCAGATTCGCCCTGATATTCCCATTATCCTTTGCACTGGGTACTCCAGCGTGGTATCCGAAGAAAAAGCCAAATTTATAGGAATAAGAGAATTTGCATTGAAGCCACTCTCGAAAAAGAATATCGCAGAGTTGATTCGGAAGGTACTTGGTGACAAAGGTGAATGATCATAATGTATGAAGTCGATTAATGCCTCTCAAGTTGAATGTTGTTCACTGCAACCCATTCAGATTTCTATAAACCAACCACACCTTTTCCCTGTTACCCCAATCACTATTTTTCTCTACAACATCAAAAACTGTGGTGGTACTATTCTGTATAAAGATGTTATCCCTTAAGGAAGTATCGATGGAGACACAACCATCCGCAATCAAACATGATATGTGGGTATTCCATAGTGGCGATATTATTGAAAGTTATTGTATTGTTTTGCAATTTTCTTTCTCCTTTCACCTGATCTATGCCATAAAGCAATGGTAACAGGCTGCTCCGTAAGTTATCTGCTGAAATTGATACAAAGGGATGTCTTGCAGTAAGTGCCCCTCTTCGATTTAATGAGCACATGCCATTCAAGTCCCCTGAAATCAACCCATTAAGGCTTATATCCGATGAAATTCAATACCAATAATTATACCGTGGAGATGGATCTGAGCAGAGCTGTTTTCACCCTTGCTTAATATCCCACATATCTGGGCTAATATTTTTATAAATCTAATCCTTGATCCACTGAGTCAAAGCAATAATGGGGAGATTCCAATTTAAACCATTACCCCAAATCGAAATTCCTTAAT
>JAOZLO010000520.1 GCA_029934775.1 Desulfocapsaceae bacterium | reverse complement strand
ATCTTTCAAATCAATCATATTTCACTCCCTCACAGGTAAATATTAGACATTCTTCCAAAGTAAATATTAATAAGCATTTATAACAATTACTTTCTGTAACCGCTGTAGTGGTCTTTACGCCATAATTCTCATTATATACAGCGGTATTATTGGAAAAGTCAACTGTTAGGTATGTGGAAAGGCCATGGTGATTGTCAGGATCAGGATACCCTGGCTAAGTTCAAAGTGTCAATAGATATCCTTATCTAGTGGCCTGCTTTTTGTACCCCTCTATCATCTAACAGATAAATTTTTTACAACATTACTTTTTTGTGATACCATTCTCGTATAGTCTTTGAGATTGATAAGAAAATTGGAACTGTACTTCCTTAAATTAAATGGCGGTATGTATAAGCTGAAACATATTGTGGCCCACTACATAAAAAAAGGTATTGATTCGTAGCATTTCCACATAGCTTTATTGAAACTTAATTCATGCTGAGAGGTGGGGAAAAATGAGATTGTCAATAGAGTGTCCTGACAAACCGTCAATAGCTGTTACAACAAGCTGTATTTACTTCCGTAAATTTTTCACAATATTTCTGTTTGTTCTCCTGGCAAAACCCTGCATTGCCTCTCAGGTATTGGTTATTACCACCTCTGTAGGTCCACCGGAGTCGAATGAAAATGACACCGGTTTCTATGACCTTATATTAAAAGAGGCTTTTAGGAGGATCAATCGACAGATTGACATAGACCACCTTCCTGCTGAAAGAGCCCTCATTAACGCCAATTCAGGAATCACTGACGGAGAATTCCCTCGTATTTCCGGCCTAGATAAACTGTACCTAAACCTTGTCATGGTGCCGGAGAAAATAACCAACTATGAATTTGTTGCCTTTAGCAAAAAACGTGGAGCAAAGATGACTTCATGGGCTGCCTTGCAACCCTATGATGTCGCCATTGTTCGGGGCTGGAAGATACTCGAGAAGAATATAGTAAACACACGTTCCCTGGTCCGTGCCAAGAACCAGAAACTTCTCTTTAAATTATTGGAAAATGACCGCGCTGACATTGCTGTTTACTCCAGGCTAGCAGGTGGTGCATATATTCGTTCCCAAGGTTTGAAAGAAATTATGGTTCTGGAGCCACCTCTTGCAGTAAGGGAAATGTACCTCTATCTCAACAAGAAGCATGACCAACTTATCGTGCCTCTAGCTCAAGCCCTCAGAGAAATGAGAGTGGACGGCACTTATAATGAGATCAAGAAAAAGGCACTGTAGGGCTATCTGCAATAAGGCCATGACTGATATCAAACAAAAACAATATTCATTAGCAAAGAGCATTCTGGCCAAAAAATTTATATTCTATATACTCCTGTTCAGCTCGTTAATTACCCTAATCGGTACTTCGTTACAGCTTTACCTTGATTACAGCAAAGACAGAACTAACATCCAGAGCACTCTTTATCAGATCGAGACAACCCATCTGCAAAGTATTGTCAACAATCTATGGTTGTTCGATAATGATCTGATCAATGTTCAGTTGCAAGGGATTCTGTCTTTGCCAGATGTCCAGTATGTTGCAATTCTTTCAGATGGTAAAGAGAAGATCAGCGTAGGCGCCCGAAAGTCATCAAATACATTATCTCAAAAGTACCCCCTGACGCATTCTTACCGGGATCAAAAGATCAACCTTGGCAGCCTGCAGATTGAAGCTACTCTGGACCATGCTATTCAGAGGCTTCGCAGCCGTGTCGCCGTAATCCTGTTGACTCAGGGAATTAAAACGTTCCTGGTTTCTTTATTTATTTTCTTTGTTTTCTATTTGCTTGTCGGCCGACATCTCCAGATCATGGCTGACTTCGCTCGTAGACTTGATCTAGAAACCATTGACACTTCAAGACAACTTGATCTGGTTGCAAGAGGGAAACCTGATGAATTAGACCAGGTTGCTTCCTCCCTGAATGATATGCAATCCAGGATTCGTGATGATATCGCCAAACGAGAACAAGCAGAAAAGGCACTGCTCATTGAGAGAGACAACCTAAAGAATATCTTTGAGGCGATGGAAGATGGCGTTTATATTGTTAATCATCAATGTGATATCCAATATGTGAATCCGGTGCTCGTGAATGAATTTGGTAATTATAAGGGTAGAAAATGTTATGAATATTTTCACGATCTAGCTGAAGCTTGCCCCTGGTGTAAGAACTCCGAGGTCTTTGCGGGAAAAACCGTGCGTTGGGAATTTTCTTTACCCAAGACCCAGAGGACGTATGACCTGATTGACACCCCGATGAAGAATCATGACGGTACCGTTATGAAGCTTGAAATATTCCGCGATATCACCGATCGCAAGCTGGCGGAGGAGAAACTTAAAAAAACAACTTATGATCTTGGCGAGCGTCTAAAGGAGTTGAATTGCTTATATCGAATTTCAGAACTCATTGATAATCAAAATATTACTACTGAAGAGTTATTGCAAGGTATAGCAGATATTATCCCTCCCTCCTGGCAATACCCTGAGATAACCTGTGCACAAATCACGATAGCTGGACAGTCGTACAAATCAGACAATTTCAAAAAAACTGAATGGCTCCAATCCCAGAAAATAATAGCTTCCGAAATGAAAGTTGGGGAAGTAAAAGTTTTTTACTGGAAGGAGAAACCCGAAATTGATGAAGGTCCTTTTTTCAAGGAAGAAAGAGATTTAATCAACGTTATTGCAGAAAGAATAGGGAATTTTATTGAAAGGAAGAAAGCAGAAAATGAAAAAACTAAGTTAGAGTCTCGCCTCCAACAAGCCAACAAAATGGAAGCAATCGGAACCTTGGCTGGCGGTATAGCTCATGATTTCAACAATATTCTGGGAGCAATTATCGGTTATACTGAGATGGCACGTGATGATAGCCCGAATGGTTCATTAATTGCCAAAG
>JAOZLO010000519.1 GCA_029934775.1 Desulfocapsaceae bacterium | reverse complement strand
TAATGTTTGTACATGTCTCTTTTCATTGCCATCTCGATCAAAACGTTGAGTGATGAAGTGGCGTCTGTTACCTTCATTGAGTAAGCGACAAGGCATCATGTCTATACCACATGCTCTCGCCATGAGATGATAAACATACTCCATTGTTCCATAGCCCATCGGATCGCCAAAGGTTTCCTTGTCTTTGTTATGTTCACTGACACCATCAAATTTTATTATAAAATGAGTAAACCCTTCCGGTACATCTGTTTGCCCTGATCGCACCTGGGTGAAATTATCGTTAAATGCGAGTACCGCTTTTGGCCTGGCTCCACCTGCACTCACACCTACAGATAATAATGCCATCATTGCTTCTTTATCTTCTTGCCCCTGTGCACCAAGGGCTACCCGGAATTGTTCACGTTTATCTAAGATTTCCTGGGCAATATAAACCAAAGATTGAATTTCTATATGTTGTGAAGCGTTTAACTTTTTTATTTGGGTAGCAGGGTGATATGTTAATGCCCCCATGCCCCGCTTTCCTGTATATTTAAGACGCTGTATTGGTGTAATGTCAGCTGTCGATTTACCTTGAGCAGCTATCCAGGCATTCAATACAGCATTGCCAAAATCATCAGGCAATGAGTCCGCTATCATTCCAGGCAACCCATTGAAGGCAAAAGGATCAGCTTCTGGAAATGAATATATTTTTCGAGATAAAACCATTTTTATGGGCGATAGCTCTATGCCTGTTCTGGTAAAGCGAGACTCGAATTCGAATGAGCCAATACCTGTTTCTGTATTGAAACTAACAGCGCCAACATCATGCTCTTTATATTTTACACTGATGACATCCATTACCATGAGGACTTATCCCCGTCGATGCGACTATTTCCCTTCTTAGATTTTGATGCTCGTTGCCGTTCTTTTCCTTTGAGTTTTGCCAACTGTACAGGGGAAATTTCTTGTATGGGTAGAAACATATTGAGTTGGTCTGCCATATCTATTGAGACTAAAATTGCGACAAGATTTTCGAGCTGAACTTTTCCTTTTTCAGCATTCAGAATAGCTCTTCTGTTCAGGCCAGCTCGTGATGCCACTTCAGCCTGAGTTAAATCAGCATTGAGCCGAGCTTGTCTCAGTCTATTGCCTAATTCTTCAGCTATAGCGGCTGGAGACATGTTTTCAAAATTCATAATGTCACCCATACTGCACATTAAATAGCTTTATTGTAGTTAATGTATGTTTTTAGGTATATTGTAACTGGAACAGTCAAAAAAAACAATCGATTTCCTAAAGTGCCTGAATGGAGATTCCTATTCAGGTATATTTCGATCTTTCGCAACGCCACCCACAACCCAAAATGGTATTCCCCTGTTAGCAGGGAAATAATTGATCTTTTACCTGTTTAATGGTATTTCTCTAATCTAAACGATGTTTTTCCCATTAAACAGGGGAATATATGAAGAGACAATTGGCAAATATTATTCTATTTCATAGAAAACGCAGCGGTTTAACGCAGGTTGAACTTGCAGAGATGGCAGGCGTTGGCAAGAATATGGTCTATGAACTGGAGAAAGGCAAGCAAAGCATACAGCTGGATAATATCTTGAGAGTCCTGCAGGTACTTAACATTGAATTGACTTTCCAAAGTCCACTCCGCGAAAGTTTCATGAAGGAGCACCCAGATGCCGATTGCTGACGTGTTTTTTAAGGATATGTTAACGGGACAGCTCACCCAGTTACCTTCTGGAACTGGTTTTCGTTTTTCTTATTCACCTGATTATGCAGGCCCTCCAATATCGCAAACCATGCCCGTTCGGGAAAAACCTTTTGAATTTGACAACTTTCCTCCATTTTTTGATGGATTGCTACCGGAGGGGTTTCAACTTGAGGCTTTGTTGCAACGGAAGAAGCTTGACCGGAACGATCACTTTGGCCAATTATTATTGGTTGGATCAGATACAGTTGGCGCAGTAACGGTACGCGAACATTCCGAGGACAGTAACCAGCCATGAGTCGTTGTCCTATAACCTACCAGTCCTGTGATGGACGATACTCTGCGGCGGGGTTGAAGCTTCTCTCCAGAAGTTTGACAGAGTTGAAAGATCTGCCATTTTCTGCAAGAGAATTACGGTATGAGGCTGCAGCAGAAAAATTATCCGCGTTATTAACTCAAGATTATTTAGAAAACGAAGCCGCCAAAGGGAAACGTAAAGATTTTACAAAAGTACTCAACGCTGTGCCCCATGCAAAGCCTGAGCTGCACGACAGTTTGTAAAACATTTCAGGAAATCTCTAATCCTGCTTATTCTGCGCCAACTCTACTCAAAACTCCAGCAAAAGCTTGCCCCTGTATTCATTATTAGTTATATTGAATACTATAACAACAAGCTTTAATTTTGGAGGTTATTAATGGCTCATACTACAATGACTGTTCGGCTTAGCGGTGCATTAAGAGATGTTGTGGCGGCGAATGTTGGAGAGACAGGATCCTATGAGAATGTGAGTGAGTATCTTCGTGATCTTATTCGTCGTGATAAGGAGCGTACAGAGCAGCAAGTTTTTGACCGGCTTAAGGCTGAACTTGTCCTCGCCTTCGCCGCGCCTGAAAGTTCCTATGTGCCTTTGACAGCAGCTGATGTTATTAGTCGGAATCAACACAAAGATTAAATGGCACCTTTTCTTGTACAGAAAGCGGCATCTTTCAGGATTGATGAGATATTTCGTTACACCTTAGAACGATGGGCCACTGAGAAAACAGAGTCTTATATTTCTGGTTTGTTCGAGGCTTTTGAGAAGATCGAAACTCATGAAGTGTTCTCACGGCCGATACCTGCCGAGTTTGGTGTTGATGGATTCTTTTTCAGATATCAAAAGCATTTTGTTTATTGGAAATATTTAGACACAGGTGTTGTTGGTATCGTAACTATTTTGCATG
>JAOZLO010000518.1 GCA_029934775.1 Desulfocapsaceae bacterium | reverse complement strand
TGGATTAGAAAAATGGTTCGTAGATATCCCGGCTAACTGCTAATATTGTGGGTGGGATACTTTATTTTATCCGAGTCCCTAATGATATTAGTCAAAGATTCCTGGATAATTCTGTACACACATGTTTCCACACCAGGATCAGCTCTTTCTCTTCGCATACCTATTTCAACAAACTCCACAACCAGGTCATGTCTTTCCCGAAACTGATTAAAATAAAGCTCAAGACCGGGTACCAACCCCATATCATCCAAAATGCTTGGACGCAACTCCCGTGCAAGGTCATGAATGGCACCCATTTCTTCAATAAGAGATTTTTTAAGTGCGGTAATATCCTCTGACAAACCTGACTTATAACTCTTGTCAAGCACATCCAGACGTACCATTATAGAAGCCAATGCCTGACCGGTTTGATCATGAAGTTCCCGGGCGACCCTTTTACGCTCCTGCTCCTGGGTGGAAATAATACGCTGCAGGAATTCTTTCCGGAGTTTTTCTTTTTCTCTGCGATCTACATCTGCCTGCTGCAACTGCTGCAACATCGCATTAAAAGCTACAACAAGCTCGCCAACTTCATCTTGAGACGAAGTGCCAACGATAGATTCATAACTGCCATTTCTTATGGCTCTGGTAGCACCAAGAAGTTTTTTCACCGGATTCGTAATTACAAGCGTTAAAAGTACGGACAAAACAAGAGCTATCACCATAATAGTTACGGTATGCATCAAAAGAGATCTCAAAAAAGCGGATATCTGGTGCTGCATCACTTCTTCAGTAATTCCGACGTGCACACCTCCGCCGCCATTCTCTTCCAATGCGGGATAAAAGGTGTCCCATATCACACCCTCATTTGTTAGAAGCGGCACCGTTCGTTCATTAAGCCCCACATGATTCTCATTCTTTAGAAGATCACCTGGAAATCCTCCCGAAAAAGTGTGTGACAGAACTTCGTGATATGAATCAACGACGTAGGCATACCTCACCTCCGGGCGGCTATCATGTATATCTTTGAGAAGTCTGGTCAGCCCATAAAGATCGTTAATGAGTATATATTCTTTCGAGTGGGAAGCAAGTTCTCTTGCCACAGAAAGACTCTCCTCTTTCAAGAGAAGTTTCATATTGGACACCAAAATAGCGTGCACTTTAACAATAGTTACTGTCCCGAAAAGGGCGACCAAGCCAACGGCAAGACCTATAATTTTGAATTGAAGGGGAACCCGAAACAAACTCTCTTTAATCTTATTCCAAAAATCCAGGAGAGTATTCTTCAGTAGGGGGGGAAGTTCCATTTTAAAAATCATACAGGGTGAGATCCGGTTTAACAAATTTTCCTATGCCAAGAGCTTCAAGTGCCAGGCGTCCAGCTTGATGATGTGTGATATCCAGAAAGAGTTTCTCAAACTTCAGCCTCTTTTCCTCCCCAAGCTGTTTCGGGATAACAACAGGTGGCATACCGAATTCTTCTGATTTCCAAATAACCTTGATACGTTCTGATAATTCTGGACCTCGCTGGCGGGCATACTCCAGAATAAGATTATCAACAGAAGCACCATCAGCAACACCATCGGCGACCGCATTTATTGAACGGTCATGACTATAGGTGAATATTGTCCTCTTGAAATAAGATTCGGGAGTCTCATCTTTTATTTTCAACAGAGAGAGTGGATATAAATAACCGGTATTCGACATTGGATCTGTGAAGGCAAAAATTTTCCCTCGAAGATCTTCAAAGCTTTGATAAGGTGAAGCTGCCTGAACAATCATATAGGACTGATAGGTCACCCTTCCATTAATTTCAGGGACAACAAGAATTGTCATTATATCATCCTTTACACCTTCCATATAAGCCCCTGTGCAGACGAAGGCGACATCGACACTCCCCCTCGCCAGAAGCTCATTAATCTCCCTATACGTTTTCCTCTGCACAAGCTTTACCGGCTTTCCCAGAATTTCTTCAAAATAGTTTATAAGGGGGGTATATGAATCAATAGTTCCTGTGGGTGAGAGGATGGCCGCCACCGCCACACGAATAATATCATCGTTGAATAAGGCTTTTCTGGGTGGAAGAGGATCAAGTTTGTCCAGTTGGATAACACTCCGCGATTCAGGATCACCATTATTACCTCTATCGCATCCGAACAGCAGGACCGATAAAGGTATCAATAACCACAGGATGTAAAATAAGACTTTTTTCACGAAACCAGCCATCCCTCAACTTCGCTCTGTTTGGGAATATTTCCAACGGATTTCACATCACCGTCAATTATCACTGCTGGAGTTGAAAAAATCCCGAGCTGGGCAATTTCCTGAAAATCTGTCACTTTGCTGATTGTTGCCTCCACACCTTTTGCTGCAACTGCTGCCTCAATAATTTTTTGTGTCTTTTCGCAGGAAGCACATCCTGGCCCGCATACTTTTATTTCCATTTTATTTCCTCGTTATGTTGTAATAATATTTACATATAAGGGATACCACTCAGGCCCCCCTTTCACTTTATAAGCAATCCATATTCTCAAATAATCAGATTAAACAAAAAACCGGTAAATAAAATTCCACTTCCAACTACCGCAATAAAAACAGCTATCAACCCTGGCTTAAGCACCTTACGAAGAATAACCATTTCAGGAAGAGAAAGAGCAATAACACTCATCATAAAGGCTAGTACAGTGCCAAGTGCTGCGCCCTTGCCAAGAAGTGCTTCAACCACAGGTACAATACCGGCAGCATTGGAATACATGGGAATACCGACCACAACAGCAACAGGTACCGACCACCACGCATCTTTACCCATGACAGATGCCATGAAATCCTGGGGAACATATCCGTGAATCAAGGCACCAACACCAATTCCCGCAAGCACATAAATCCATACCTTGCCGACTATATCACGCACAGCCTCTTTGCCACGATCAATTCGATCAGCCCA
>JAOZLO010000517.1:1458-2929 GCA_029934775.1 Desulfocapsaceae bacterium | reverse complement strand
TTGAAAAATGCGACTATGGTGTTATAGGAGATCTTTTTGAAGTTGTACCCGCTTTGACACAAGCACTGAAGGATAAGAGGAAGGAATCTTGAATAGAACCAGCCTCTTGAGAGTTTCACGATTCGATCACCTTTACGTTCCGGGTCTTTGACCCGGGTGTCATCCCCGCCGCGCAGAGACTAATCCCCAGTCAGCAAGTAATTTATAAGCTTTGGCGACTGTACCAATTATCACCCTTACCCACCATGTCATCTCTCGATGTGCAAATAATTTGGTGCTGGGTTTAAGCTCTTCGCTGAGAATGGCATCTCTAATCGTTTCGGTGAGAGCGCGGTATCGATAACCGGAGTAGTTACTGATGTCAGAGATCCAATAGTCCATGAGGGGCCAATATAATTTTGCCACGGTGTCAATATATGTATTGACCCTCGCGGTGGTGACAATGTAATAGTTCGTTTACTAAAAATTCCAAGAAAATGGTGTCAATAATAACATAACATTTACGGTCCAGGGGGGAAACCAGTTTGGCATTGAATTTCCGGGGTGTCAATGTAGTAATTGACTGGTGTTATGGTGTCAATGTTAAATTTATTTCGGACTTTGTTATTAATTGTAAAGCCAACTGCCTGAACAGGGATTGATATTCCCTTTGAAACCAAAAACCAGGAGAAAAGAGAATGAACTATGAAACACTGATTTACAGTAAAAAGGATCGATATGCAGAAATTCGTTTCAATCGTCCACATCGTCTCAACGCTGTGGTAACTGAATTTTATACTGAAATTCTGGATGCCTTGGATAAAGCAGAACATGATGGCGATGTGCGCACAATCGTGTTAACCGGTGAAGGCAGGGCCTTCTGCGTTGGAGCTGACCTGAAAGAACATGGTAAAGGTGAACGTACTGATCTTGAAAAACTCGAGTATCTGAACCTCGGAAATGACGTTTGCCAACGTATCTACGAACACCCGAAAGTAGTTATTGCAGCAGTCAATGGATTTGCCCTTGGTGCGGGATGTGAAATGTCTGTCTCTTCAGATTTTATTCTTATGAAAGAAACGGCTCAAATCGGTTTGCCGGAAATAAGCATCGGTACACATGTCGGTGGGGCGGTTACAGAAATTTTGCCACGTATCATTGGCCTCGCCAAAACCCGCGAACTGATCTTCACCGGACGACGCATTGATGGCAAAGAAGCTCACGCCATAGGACTGGCAACGCGTGTTTTCTCTGAAGAAGAATTCGACGCAGGTGTCAGAGAATTCGCGGGATTAGTTTCCTCTAAAGCCCCTGTTTCCATGCGCTTTGCCAAACAACATCTAAACGATATGCATCAAGATTACAAATCACGACTTACGACTGAAATTGCGGCCCTTCGTACCTGCATGTTGACTAAAGATTGGCAGGAAGGTGTCGATGCATTTGCTGAAAAACGTGAACCTGTTTTCATAGGAAATTAAGATCATGACTG
>JAOZLO010000517.1:0-1358 GCA_029934775.1 Desulfocapsaceae bacterium | reverse complement strand
GAGAAAGGCAATATCGGACTTGTTTCCCAATCAGGGAACATAACACTTGGTTTTATTACCGAAGCTGCCCGCAAAGGTGGAACAGGATTCAGCACCTTTATCGGTGTAGGTAATCAAGCGGATTTAGAATTCAGTGATTACATCCGTTATTTTGCAGAGGATGAAAACACTTCTGCGGCAATTCTCTATGTAGAAGGTTTTAAAAATGGTCGCAAGTTTTTGGATAGTGCTCGAGAAGTTGTCCCGAAAAAACCTATCGTTGTTTTTAAATCTGGCCGAACTGCTCAAGGCCAGATTTCGGCAGCATCTCATACGGGGTCATTGGCGGGAAGTTATGACTTGACTCGTGATGTTTTACGCCAGGTAGGTGTTACGGTAGTGGAAGAAACTGACAATATTCTCCCAATTGCCGAAGCTCTAGGGAAATTGCCGGTAGCCAGAGGAAACCGGGTTGCCATTCTAACTGATGGCGGCGGTCATGGTACAATTGCTACCGATGCTTTGATAGATGCAGGTTTGGAGATGGCCAGGTTATCTGATAAAACAGTCAGCAAACTGAGAGATTTTTTGCCTGCAGGCGCTTTAAACAACCCGGTTGATGTTGCAGGAGCTACCGATGAGAATGCATCTCCAGGTGCCTCTTGTACAGAAATTTTATTACAAGATGAAAATGTAGATATTCTGATGATCATCGGGATGTTGGGTGGGTTTCATAAACGATTCTCTGAGAAGATTTTTGCCAGTGAAATGCAGGCTGCTGAAGATATCGCCCACCACTGCAAAACATATGATAAGCCGGTCATCGTCCAAAGTGTCTACATGCCGCAAAAGACTGAGCCGTTGTTGCTTCTGCGCCAGGCAGACGTGCCTGTTTATATATGGGTTGAGCCTGCTGTCGCAGCCGTTAAGGCGGTAGCGGAGTACGGTCAATCCTATCGGCGTTTGCAAGAAGCTGAACCACAGCCGGGCAAAACAGCATTGCTGGAAAGCACTGCCATCTTTGACAAGGCTTATTCTGAAAGTCGTTCCGCCTTGTTTGAAAGTGAAGCCAAAGACCTTCTCCGTCTTTATGGGCTGGATGTACCACCGGAAGTGATCTTAAAATCCGAGCAGGATTTGGTTAACCTGCCGGAGAGTTTAAAGACTGAACCTTTAGCCATGAAAATCGTTTCCCAGGATATTTTGCATAAAAGTGATGCAGGGGGAGTGATGCTTAATGTCACAGGCGAAGAGGGTCGCAAGCAAGCTTTCCAGCAAATACTCCAAAATGCCAAAGATTACAAAGCTGATGCACAAATCGAAGGTATTCTGGCCACCCCGATGCTCAAGTCAGGTGTCGAAGTGATCCTCGGTGTTAC
>JAOZLO010000516.1 GCA_029934775.1 Desulfocapsaceae bacterium | reverse complement strand
GAGCCTGGGCAGATAAAGCTGATATCCCCTGGAAAGCGATCAAACCACAACTTGCCGATACTTTAGATAAGGCACGAACGCTCTGGCCTGGAGCACTTAATGAGCTACCCATGGATGACGCACACAAGGATCAGCTGAGGGAACATTGGCGGAGCCTGCAATCTGATTGAAGCAAATTTCGGTCAGATGTTATGAGAGTGAGTCCATAAACAACAGCTGATGCAGCAATTATGCTTTTACCCCTCGTTTGCTGATTATATGAAAGGTTTCTTCATAGATAGTTTTTCTTGGTCCAATAGCAGCTATTTCTAAAATTTTATCCTTGTCTAAAATACGGTAAATTATCCGATGTTTTTTGACTCGATAACTCCTTAAATGTGCCAACTCATCTTTCAGCGATTTACCGGAATATGGATTCTGTCCAATTAACCGCAGCGCTTGCCTGATATTTGCCTTGAGGGTTGGATGTAGATTACGGATCAATAATACAATATCGTCGGGTACCCTGAATCTATATTCTTCCTGCGCGGTCACAATACGTTATTCGAAAAGTTCGTCTAAAGTATAAAGAGAAGTCTTCTGTTTTTTTAGTGAAGTCAAACCTTTTTTAATTTCTTTCATCAGATCACTATTGGAACGGATCGTCAATGTTTCCCGCCAACCTTCAAACTCATCAGGACTGACTAATACTGCCACCGGTCTGCCATTTTTTGTGATTGTAACTTCCTGATCGGTTGTGTTTACAGATTCGACCAGGGCGCTGAGTTTCATTTTTGCTTCAGAAACCGACATGGTATTCATTGTTTGACCTCAATTCAGGTTGATCTGTTTTGTAGTTAAAATATAATGAAATTTGCATGAACTGTCAAGTGATGGGGGGCAGGTCTTGAATTATTAGTACAAAAAATCTCGTTTCTGGATCGAAGCATACGCTAGTTACCAGATTCGTTCTACACCATAGTGATCAAATATTGCGTCCACAGAGAGAAGAATCATTTTTTCTTCAAGGGCCTGGGCTGCAATTAACCGATCAAAAGGATCGCGGTGGTGAAATTCTAATGACTCAACTCTGGTTACATGGCGAAAAGATATATTCAGCTGTTTGAAATCGTTAGCTGCCAGATGTTGAGGAATAAAATCTCGGATTGGAATGGTGAATTTTATTTTTCCTATGCTGGATTTGATTGCCAGCTCCCAGCAGCTTGCCAGGCTGAGATAGCAGTCGTTCTCTAGATTTTCCAACAGTCTTTTGGCGCTAGCCGAAAGCCGGGGCGAGTCTTCTATCCACCAGATGAAGGCATGTGTGTCTAAAAGGATATTTTTCACATGTAGTCCTTGAAATCATCAAGTGGAGCATCGAAGTCGTCAGCGATATATACGAGCTGCTTAGAGGCCGAACCTGGAATTCGTTTCTTGTCCGGTTTCGATAAGGGGACCAGCTTAACCAGTGGTTTGTGGCCTTTTGCGATAATAATTTCCTCACCAAGTAAGGCTTTCTGGATAATCTCGGAAAAATGGGCTTTTGCTTCCGCAATATTGATTTGTGTCATAGTGGATCCTCCTATGACTACTTTAGTTGGTCATCTTTGTTTTGGCAAGAAAAAACTGAAGCGGGCGATGCCCGCAACCCAGGTTAATTAGGCTGTAGGCTGAAGGAGTGTTTGCAGTTTGCTCAGACCAGCAAAGGTTTAAAGGAATGGATTGAGCCCAGTTTACTGGAGTTAATCTGGGGTCAGTGGGGTTAGGTTGCTTTTCTGCAGGGGCGTAGGGGCGTAGGGGCTTAAGGGCGTAGAGGCGTAGAGGCATAAGGGCGTAAGAAGGGCATAGAGGCTCAGGGGCGTAGGGGCTTTTTTCTTGCTTGGATGAGGCGCATGAGCATGGTGGAGATTATTCTGCATTCTTTTTCTATGTGCTGGTACGTCGTTCTTATCAATGTATCCGATTTCAAATGATATGAGTGATTGTGTGAGCAATTCGGCGGTTGAGCCCTTAGCGTAGTAAAAATGTCGTATAGACTGTTTATCTGTGTTGAGCTCGTCGCCTTCGGCGATGTTACTGGGGATTGAGATTGCCGCTCGTCGAATCTGGTCTTTCAGGCCGTAGTCGTTTGCGAATTTTCCTTGGTTTGTCATTTTGTAGATTGATATAGCCAGGTCTTTTGCTTTTTGCCCTAATCCCCTACACCCTTAAAAGCAACCCTGCAATATAGGAGAAATGTTTGTCGGCGGTATAGAGTTGCAGGCCATGCTGGAAGGCGGTGGCAGCGATCCATATGTCATTGGTTGGAATAGGTGTACCGTCTTTTTTTAGCTGGATTATAATCGCGCTGTAATACTCTGCTGTATTCTCATCCACCGCGTAAATACAGGCACGAGGAGAATCTAAAAATTGATTCAGTTCCTGCCTGTTTTCTTTTTCTCTGCTGCCCCCCTTGAAGCCGGATAAAAGTTCACCGATGGAAATTGAGGAAAAACCTATGTGTTCAATGTGCCGTAGAGTGGCGATTACATCCTGGTCTCCACGGAGAGCAAGAGAATAAATATTGGTATCCATGAGTATCTTGTTCATTTCCAGAGTTCCTCATCGATTTTTCTCTCACCATCAATTTTTTTCTGGATCTTCTTATACTCACTCTCTGACCAGTTACCGAAAAGGTCGTCCAGGTCATTGTATTTTTGGGTAAAGCGTTTGCTTTTGTCTAGCCCAACATGTTGTTTGAGGGTTTCGAGTACAAATTGATTGACACTTTTATTGGATGCCTTTGCCTGTTGTTTAAGCAGAGTCGCCAATTGTTCACCAACTCCACGGATTGATAATGCCCCCATATCGCCTCCTGTAGCATTTTTTGATATCGTTATAAAGTTATTTTATGCTAGCATGGTGCGGTAGTCAATAAAAAACTGGGATCAGACACATTTTCTACAGGGGCGTAGGG
>JAOZLO010000515.1 GCA_029934775.1 Desulfocapsaceae bacterium | reverse complement strand
CTATCTTGCTCCAGTCAACGAGATCGAGAAAAAATGGTACGTTGTCGACGCAGAGCACAAGGTACTGGGACGTTTTGCATCTGAAATAGCCTCCCGTCTACGTGGAAAGCACAAACCTACTTTTTCATCCTTTATCGATAACGGTGACTTCATTGTTGTAACTAATGCTGAAAAAATCAGGTTAACAGGAAATAAACTGAACGATAAAAAGTATTACCACCATACCGGCTACGTTGGTGGAATCAAAGAGATCAATGCCAAAGAACTTTTGATCAAAGATCCTACTTCACTTATCATAGCTGCGGTGAAAGGCATGCTCCCCAAAAACAAACTTGGAAGAGCTCAGCTAAAAAAATTGAAAGTCTACGCCGGTAAAGACCATCCCCACGCAGCGCAACTGCCAGCTGCATTAGATATTTAATTCTGGAGAAAAGATATGGCTCAAGATCGATTTTACGCCACCGGAAAAAGAAAAAATGCTGTCGCCAGAGTGTGGCTCACGCCTGGCACAGGTAAAGTAACGGTGAACAAACTGGATGCCGATGCTTATTTCGGTCAGATTTTCAAAAACCACAAGATTGAAAAACCATTTAAAGTTACTGAAACAACAGAACAGTACGATGTCATGGCAACGTTGAAAGGTGGCGGGAAATCAGCTCAGGTAGATGCGCTATGCCATGGCATTTCCAGAGCTCTTCTTGAAACCAACCCGGAAACTCGACTTCCTTTGAAACAGTCCGGACTTCTAACTCGTGATCCGCGCAGAAAAGAACGTAAAAAATATGGCCAGAAAGGTGCCCGCGCAAAGTTCCAGTTCTCAAAACGTTAAGATTTTCTCCAGCTTTTCTTCTTTTGCCGGAACTGGGTGACACTAAGAGAAGGACTGTGATTACAAATACTCTTATCAAAGGGAATGACAGTTCTACTGTTATTCCCTTTTTGTTTTTTAATCCATGTACTCCAATTCACTCGGGAGGTATGAATAATGCTCAATGTCGGAATTATTGGCGGCTCTGGTTACACGGGAGTAGAGTTAGCAAGAATACTGTGCAATCATCCCGAAGTTAAAATCACCGTTGCCACATCAAGACAGTTTGCGGGACAACCTCTTGCCAGTGTTTTCCCTAACTTGAAAGGCAGGCTTGACCTGGTCTATGAAAATAGCTCCCTGGAGCAATTATGTGAAAAGGCTGATTTTTTCTTTGCTGCAGTGCCTCATAAGACAGCTATGGACATAGTGCCGGACTTATTGTCTGCCGGAAAAAAGGTAGTCGATCTTTCAGCTGATTTTCGTTTTCAAGACATTTCCACCTACGAGGAATGGTACCAGGCCCACTCTTCTCCTCAATTACTTGATGAAGCAGTTTATGGTCTCCCGGAAATTTATAGAGATTCAATTGTAAAAAGCAATCTAGTCGCTAATCCCGGTTGTTATCCTACTTCAATAGTATTGGGGCTTGCTCCATTGCTCAAGGCAGGGGCAATAGATCATCATACAATAATCGCCGATTCCAAATCGGGAACCTCTGGAGCCGGGCGCACTGCCAGCGTGGGCACTCTCTTTTGCGAAGTACAGGACGGTTTCAAACCTTACAAAGTCGGCAGAAAACATAGACACACTCCGGAAATAGAACAGGAACTCAGCTCCCTTGCCGGCGAAAATGTGGTGATTTCTTTTACACCTCATCTTCTACCAATTTCACGTGGTATTTTAAGTACTGTATACGCCACCCTCAACCCTGATTTTAACCAATCCATCATTTTTGAACTTTATAAAGAGATGTACTCAACCCACCCCTTCGTTCGTCTGCTTGGCGATGAAGTTTTTCCTGCAACTCAGTACGTGCGGGGTTCCAATTTTTGTGACATATCCTTTATAATTGATACTGTAACAAACCGTATTATCATAATGAGTGCCATCGACAATATCGTAAAGGGTGCATCCGGACAGGCTGTCCAGAATATGAATCTGATGTGCGGCTATGAGGAAACCACAGGACTTGAAACTGTACCCTTTTTCCCGTAAACAGTAACCCCAGGCTCCAAACTGCTCCCATGAACCATTCATGCCGTAATCTCAGGGTTCTCATTGCTTACGATGGTACGGAATTCAGCGGATGGCAGAAACAGAAACATGTCAGAACTATTCAAGGTGATATAGAGGCGTGTCTTAAAAGGATGACCAGGGAAAACATCCCACTGCATGGAGCAGGCAGGACTGATGCCGGTGTTCACGCCGAGGGAATGGTAGCACATTTCAAAACTATAAGCCACATCTCCACAGAAGATTTTCTTTTCGGTCTAAACTCAATGCTTCCCGGTTCTATCCGTATCCTTGATGTGATTCCAGTTGACTACAAATTCCATGCAAGATTCTCAGCCAGAAAAAAACAATACCATTACACCATCTTCACCGGCAGGATCCAGCCTCCATCGAAGCGACTCTATTCTTTGCATATAAGAGATAATCTTAATCTAAAAAAAATGAGCGAATGCATGAGTCATCTTCAGGGAACTCACGATTTTTCATCTTTTGAGAATTCGGGTTCAAGAGACAAGAGTGATTTGTCCGGAAGAGGTGCAGTCAGAACTCTTTCAAAAGCGTCTCTCACCCAGAAAGATAACAACTCTCTTGTCTTCGACTTTATAGGCGATGGCTTTTTACGCCATATGGTGCGTAATCTTGTAGGTACCTTACTCGAGTCAGGGCGGGAACGACTGTCAGTCGACCTGTTTAAAGAAATTCTCCAGGCAAAAGACCGAACCCTGGCAGGACCTAAAGCCCCGCCTCATGGTTTGAGCCTTATCAAAATATTTTATTAGTGCCTTACTCCATAAAGGCTGTAATAAAAAACAAGTACTCGAGCAATATGCTTTGAAATTATGAGATTACATATACCACCATGGCACTTATACCCCCTTGTGGGGTGTTAGTGC
>JAOZLO010000514.1 GCA_029934775.1 Desulfocapsaceae bacterium | reverse complement strand
TTCCCGCGCCGGGATATAAAGGAGTAGACAAGAAGGCCGATAACGACTGTGGGAAGCGCAAGGAGGGTATTCAGGCAGGTCAACAGAAATCTTTTTCCGGGGAACGTGGAATAGGCAATAATAAATCCACAGGGGATACCTGCAATTGATGCAATGAGTGTGGCTGCAAAACTTACCTTGAGCGATACCCCTACAATTTCAAAAAGCTCCCGGTCGAAGGAAAAAAAGAGCAGGACCGCAGACTGCACGCTGTCGAATAGTAAATCCATTTTATAGCATCAATACTACATCGAGTCAGGATAGAAAAGCTGTTTCCCTTCCAGGCGGTAGTCATTAATCATTTTTTGTCCCTTCTCAGAGGTTATCCAGTTGACAAATTTCATGGCAAGATCGCTCTGTACATGGGGGTATTTTTCAGGATTTACCGGAATAATACCGTATGGGTTGGCAAGTGCTGCGCCACCCTCGCAAAGTATATCAAGCTCCACAGCAGGAGTTTTTCCATATTTGTATTTGATATATGTTCCACGATCCGACATGGTATATACCTGTTTCTCATCGGCAAAGGTTACGGTTTTACCCATCCCCTGGCCAATGGAGAGATACCAGTCGGCAGAATCTGCAGGCATTTTGAAGGATACATCTTTCTGCTTGCCTTTTTTCACAATAGTTTGGGTTTTTTCAGCGAGTGTAATACCGGATTGCTGCCAGAGAAACTGCTCTTTGGTGTGGGTTCCGGAATCATCCCCGCGGGAAATAAAACCCTGCTTTGCCCCAGCTATTTTGCTCAGTGCCTTGCTTGCATCCGACATGCCTTTAATTTCGGCGGGATCGGCAGAGGGACCGATAATCACAAAATCATTGTGCATTACTGCATACCGCTTCGTACCCCAGCCATCAGCAACAAATTTTTCTTCACGGCCCTTGGCATGCACAAAGATAACATCAACATTCCCATCCTGACCATCACGAATGGCCGCCCCGGTTCCCTTTGCAATAACCTTTACCCTTATTCCTGTCTCTTTTTCAAATTCGGGGAGCAGTATATCCAGCAGTCCGGAGGACTGTGTACTTGTCGTAGTCGACATTTTCAGTACCTTCTCGGAGGCG
Organism: Desulfocapsaceae bacterium; assembly: GCA_029934775.1. Classification (GTDB taxonomy): domain Bacteria; phylum Desulfobacterota; class Desulfobulbia; order Desulfobulbales; family Desulfocapsaceae; genus Desulfomarina. The sequence continues at coordinate 1,830 of JAOZLO010000514.1, read as the reverse complement.
ACCACGGTTCCAGCAAAAAGCCCGGCAAGGAAAACTCCTGCAATTGCAGCAGCAATTGGCTTCATAACTCTTCACCCTTTTGTTTAAAATTTTGTGTTTTTCGTTGTGCTCATATTTTTTTCAGCCTCATCTTTCTGTATTTGGCCTCCAGGTTAGTAACCCATTGAGTAATAATTTTCTATTATAAGTTGTCTCTCTATCTAACAATAACCAATACAAACAAATATAAACAAATATAAACAACTGACACCCCACAAGGGGATATAAGTACCTTGGTGGTATAGGTGTGTCCATAATGTTAAAAGAAATTTTCTGATTTCTTGTTTTTTGTTACAGTGTTTCAGGAGTAAGGTACTAAGGCGAGAAATGCTTGCAACCCAAAAAAAACAAATACTTTCACCACAGAGAGCAGGTGTTAAATTTTTTATCTTGAAAATATATTGAATAGCTTGTTAAATAAAATTGATATTAGTTCTATACTCCACTAAGAATTGTAATAACTCATCATCTTACAGGAGGTTCAATGGACGTAGCACATCAAAACCCCACTTCCCCCGGTCATATCCTGGTAGCTGAGATCGATCCACCCAAAGGGGCACATCTGGATGCCTTTCTCGATACCGCCCTCAAAGTGAGAGGACGAGTCGACAGTGTCCGGGTAACGGATAGTGAGCATGCGATTATGCGTATGTCTCCACTCGCTCCCTGCCTGGCACTGATGGATAAAACTATTGACCCGATAATGATCATAACTGGCAGAGATCGGAATCGGATATCATTTCAGGCTGATCTTCTTTCAGCTGCAGCTCTTGGAATTAAAAAGATTGTGATCAAAGAGGGGCATGATCCGGCAGAGGGCGATCAACCGGTGGTCAGGACAAGCGGGGATCTCGATCTGGTTTCCATGCTGCAGTGTGTCAGGGCTTTAAACAGCGGTAAAGACCTCGCGGGAGAGCCCCTTGATGGCGCAACAGATTTTGAGGTTGGTGTTTCTGTAGAGCTTTCTGATGATGTCAACTTTAACCGGGAACGGGCTGAGTTTTTTATGCAGCTTCAGGAATACGGTGTGACATCGGTAACTCTTGGTCCAACCTATGACCTCAATGTAATAGAGCAGTTTGTTCCTTTTGCGGAAAAGACGGGGTTACAACTCTATTCTTCTCTCATGTTTTTAAAATCGGTGACCATGATCAGATATCTCAATAATCTTACAGGTGTACCATCAATTCCTCAGGAATTTCTGAAAAAAATGATGCAGGCACCCGTGAAAAAAGATGCGGGGATGCAGGTCGCAGCCGAATTTATGGAAGAGTTGTCCGGTCTCGGCGATGGTATTGTGCTCCTCGCAATTGGCTGGCGGGGCAGGCTGCCTGAATTCCTGGATCTTATAGACCGGTAGATTGTTGTGACCATCTCATCTGTTCTTTCAACGTTAAACAGGGATCCTGGTGAAATTGCCGAGAAACTGGGTCCATACCATTACCTGCATACAATTCTGGAGGGAACACCAAACGGGGTAGTGGTGGTCAGCCTTGATCATCTTATAATCCACGCCAACCCGGCAGCGGTACGATTCCTGGTTATTCCCAACAGTGAGTTTGCAGGGAAGCCATTGCAGACTGTTCTGGGCAAGAGGAATGCCCGTCTTTTTTACAGTATTATCGACTATTTTGATTCACCAGATAAAAAAAATCGCCGGGAGCTCAGGCACGAGATAGAGATAATTGAAGAGGGGGAGCGCTGCATCATAAATGCGGTGATCGTCTATCCTCCGTCATCCCCCGATTATTACCTGTTGTATCTCATCGACATAACCCAGCAGAAAAAACT